>JBBIHD010000024.1:0-16872 GCA_037447195.1 Nitrospirota bacterium
GCGCGGATGTTCCTGACCCATTCCACGAAGTCCTGCAGCGTTATGTAGCCCCGACGGTCGAAGTCCCGCGCCGTGTCGAGCAGCTTGTCGAGATTGAAGATGGCCTGGGCGTTCTGCCTGCCGAAGCGGATGTAGGCGCCTGTGTCCTGGATGATGCGGTGGATCAGGCCTGCCAGGGGCTCGGTGCCTGTGTAGCGCGACCAGTCATGGAAGAGGGACCATGCCCGGGGCTGGCGCTGCCGGAGGGTCGCAATGGGGTCCTCGCTTTCCGCGAAGACATCCACGATCTCCTGGTCCGGAAGGCCGAAGAGCGGTGAACGGAGGGCCGCGGCCAGGGCCAGCCGGTCATCGCGGTTCCAGAGGAAGAAGAGGGTGTTCAGGATCGCCTGGATCTCATCCTCTTCGTAGAACCCGATCCCGCCGACCACGCGGAAGGGGACGCCTTCCTCCCTGAGCGCGGCCTCGTATTCCTTCAACTTCGTGCGGGACTGGATCAGGACGGCGCAGTCGCCGTACTGGACGGGTCGGCTTGTCCATTGATCATCAGATCCCGCTGCTGCTCCTGTTGTCAAAGGGGGGGAATTATCAAAGAGATCCCCTTGGGCCGCATAGCTTCCCTCTTTGGAAAAGGGGGATCGAGGGGGATTTGCAGGAGAGGCCTTTTCGTATACCATCGTCCCCGCATCGACGAGCGTTCTGATCTCGCGGGCCAGCACTTCGGCCTCGCTCATGCCGTGCACCGTCTCTTCTTCGTCCGAGAAGACCTCGATCATGCGCACGCTTCCCTGGTGAGCGCTCCGTTCCGTCTCCGAGGGCGTGTACGAGCCGCTCCAGAGCGCGCTGAAGACGCTGTTCACCGCGCCGATCACCTCCGGCGCTGAGCGAAAGTTCCTGTCGAGCGTCCTGATCTCACGCGAGGCAGGCGGAAGGCTCTCCTCCATCCTGGCGCGCACGTTCTCGATGAGGCGGTAGTTCGCCTCGCGGAAGCGGTAGATGGACTGCTTCTCATCGCCCACCACAAAGAGGGTCGGCGGCATGGGCTTGTCAGCGCCGAGGCCCGCGAAGATCTCCTCGGTCAGCTTCCCGAGAACAGCCCACTGGATGTCGCTCGTGTCCTGGAACTCGTCAACGAGGAAGTGGAGGATCTTGCGGTCGAGCCAGTAGAGGATCCCGGGCGAGTCCGCGCCCTTCAGCAGGCGGTAGGCGTAGATTTCGAGGTCGTCGAAGTCCAGCAGCCCTTCCCGCAGCTTCAGGGACTGGTAGTTCGCCTCGGCGCGGAAGAAGAGGGTGAGCAGGCTGAGCGCCTCCCTGCCGGCCAGGGCGCGATGATATGCGGCAAGGAACCGCGACAGCACATCCTGGACCTGCGAGCAGAGCGATTCATAAACAGTAAAGGGGAATGCCGCATTGGCGCGGTATTTTCCTTTCGCGATGGGTGGTCTTTTCCGTGGTTCCGCCTTCTGGGTGAAATAGACAGGTTTGATCGATCCGGCCCTTTGATAGGCCGCATGGACATCCGCTGCCGCGGCGAGAGATGCGTGCTCCGGTCCCCGGCATTCCTCATACTGATCAGGCTGCGACCTGAGCAGCAGCTCCATTTGCAGAAAGAGGGCTTTCCATTCCGGGTCTCCGATAAGGGCTTTCATCTCCGCTTCCGCGGCAGGGACCTCCATGCCCGAACTGATGGCCAGGAGAAACTTCTCCGCTCCGCCCGCGTCGATCTCGAGCCGCCTGATCCTGCTCCTGATCGAGAGCAGGTGCGTAAGCGCCTCGATCAGCTCGTCGGCGCTGAAGCCGCTGAGGGGCGCCATGAGCCCTTGCTCGTTGTCCGATGCCTCAAGGGCGTCTTCCACGGCCTGCTGCACCTTGTAGGCCTGGTCCCGCTCGTCCAGCACGCCGAAATCCGGCGGCAGGCCTGCTTCGAGGGGATAGCGCTTCAGCAGGTTCATGCAGAAGGAGTGGATCGTCGAGATGCGCAGGTCCTGCCTGCCCCGGATGATCTTCTTGAGCAGGGCCTCGGGCAGGCCCTGCATCACCCGCTCCTTGATCTCGGCAGCGGCCTTGTCCGTGAAGGTGATTGCCACGGCCTGGTCAAGGCGCAGACCGGCCCCGTCCATGCGGTCCAGCAGCGCGAGGCAGCGCTCTTTCAGCGCCCGCGTTTTGCCTGAGCCGGCCGAGGCGGAGAGATGGATGGATCTGTTGGTTATCGAGTTGGTGTCCATGTTTTATAAAGCAACGAACAGCAGTTGGAACCACGGATGAACACGGTTAAGACCGTAAAACTATAGCCATATATGGAATGAGAGCTTCACTTAATTGATGATTCATAGCTTGCATTTCTCACTTTCCTCCCCCTTCGAAAAAGGGGGCTAAACTAATTCATGATCTGCGAAATAACACTTTGACTCATCCGTGTTGATCCGTGGTTAATCGTTCCTTTCAGGATAAGAAAGGGCCTTGACATCGTGCACTGCAATGCATTACAATTGATTGCATTAAGGGTGATGCCATGCAATCTCAGCTTACGGTCCGGCTTCCCGCGGACCTTGATGAGGCCGTCACCAGGGCGGCCAAACAACTGCGCCTGAAACGCTCGGACATCGTTCGGCTCGCTCTCGAACAATACCTCCAGGAGCCGCAGGTGCGGGAGGAACAGTCGCCCTACGGCCGGGTGAAGCATCTTATCGGTTCGATCGAAAGCGGCGTTCCCGACCTCGGTTCCTCGCACCGGGAGCACCTGCTGAAACGGATCAGGCGGCATGGCTGATCTGCTGCTCGACACCGGGGTTTTCGTGGCCCTCCTCGACCGGAGCGAGAAGCGCCACGGGCAGTGCGCGGAATACTTCGCGTCCTTTCGGGGCAGGGTTTTCACCACCGAGCCCGTGCTGACGGAGACGCTCTATCTTCTCGGCCCCGCGGTGGCGTCCCAGCGCGCCTGCCTGGAATTCATCCTCAACGGCGGCGCCACGCTGGTGCCCCAGTCCGCCGCGAGCCTTGCGCGGGCCTCGGCCCTCATGGAAAAGTACTATGACGTTCCCATGGACTTTGCCGACGCCACGCTCGTCTGCCTCGCCGAAGAGACAGGTATTCACGATGTCTTTACCCTCGATATCCGGGGCTTCCGCGCCTACCGCATCAGCGGCAGGAAGCACCTCACGATCCGGCCAGAGTAAGGCTACTTCCTCACATCTTGACTTTTTGAGTCAATTTCCCGAACCATCTAAAACCGCCCCTCACCTTCGTCCTCTCCCCTGAAGGGAGAGGAAATGAAATCGTTCCCTCCCCTCGGGAGAGGGTTAGGGTGAGGGGGCATTTACGTGTAATTGGTCTCAGGCGCACATCGCTGCGGCTTGTGCCATAGGCAAAAGTCAGCGTTGCTTCGGCAGTTCTCTGCGAACTCTGCGTCTCTGCGAGCACATTCCCGTCCTTCCTTACTCTTCCCTCCTGCACATCGTCTCGTTCGGGCAGTAGCGGCATTTCTTCTCGTCCTGCGGCCGGGCCATGAAATCTCCGGCCAGGATGCCTTCCACTGCCTGGCGCGCCTTGTCCATGCTTCGCCTCAGTATCTCTTCGAACTCCGCGGCGCTTTTCGGGCTCGATCTTGGTTTCGTAGTAGGCTGGTCTTTCATGACATCAGCATTAAAGAGCACAACGTCCCTTGCCGCTCCCTTGTTTTTTCCTGCCAGGTCATAATAAGCAAGGCCCACAGCATTCCGCAGGGGCGCGGCGTTTTTACTGTTCTGCTGTGCCATGACCGCATAGACCGGCAGCTGGAATATCTCCTGTTCCAGCCCCATCCGGGGAAGGGGATAGGAGCCGGTCTTGTAGTCAACGATGATGAAATTGCCCTGTTCATCAACGTCGATGCGGTCGATCTTGGCATGGATCTCGACGTCCCTGTTGTCAGGCAGCGACAGTATGAAGGATTCGATGGAGTGCTCCAGGTATGCCGGTGTGAAGCCCTGTTTCCAGAATTCCTTCTCTGCCTGCAGGAACCGTTCGGCCATGACGGTCAGGAAGCGCTCCTTTTCCCTCCGGTTGCGGAAGGTGTCCGCTTCATGGCGGAAGGCCTCTTCTGCGAGGGACCGCAGAAGCTCCCGTGCCTTGTCCTCGTTCTGCGCGGTGACCGGTCCTTTCCACTGTTCATAGTACTGCCGAAGGACAGCATGGACCTTGCTGCCCCGCGCCAGGGGCGAAATGTCCTCGGTCACTTCTTCAAGGGGCGCGATGCCGAGTACGTGCTTTACATAATAATCGTAAGGACAGGCGAGATAGTCGTCGAGCTCGGTGACCCGGAAGACGCGCCTCGCCGGAGGGGTGACCGCTGCCGCCGCGGTCGCCGGCCTGAAGGCCAGGGCTGTCCTGATGCCGTCCATGCCCCCGATGTCCGCTGCCAGCACCTCGGCGATCCCCTCGACGCGTCCTGCCAGGCTGAGGGACCGGGCAAGCTCGGGAATGCTGCGGCTCTTGTCGATGGCAAGGCTGAACTGGATTCCATGGGTCTCTTTCTTTTCGATCCCCCGGTTCAGGAGCCCGGCGATCCTGAGGGGCTCGAGCTCCTGCAGGAAGGGCGAGGGCACCACGGGCTTGTCGCCCTGCTGTTCCGGCCAGGTGAGGGTAACGCGCGGTGCAGTGAGCAGGAGGCGGTAGAATTGATAGGCCGCGTTCAGGCGCGCCTTCTCCAGGGTGCGCACGCCGAGCTGTTCGAGCGTTGCCTCGGGCAGGAAGATGTTCTGGGGCAGGCGCTGGGGGAACTTGCCGTCCACGAGCCCGCCGAGAAAGACCTCGTCCCAGGCCCGGCCCGCGCTCTCGTCGATGCCGAGGATCTGGACGCCGCCTTCGTCTTCGGGCGGCACCTGGAACCGCGTCTGCATGAAGGTCTTCCGGAGCAGGAAGAACCATTCGTTGAAGGTGTAGCGGTACTCGGGGAACCGCATACCCGCGGCGCGGAGCGACGCGATCGTCTCCACGAGCTTGCGCCAGGCCTGGAGGTTCACGTTCAGCGGACCCTTGATCCCGTCCACGCGGCCCGCGACGCCTGCCCAGGCCGTGAGCTCGGCAAGGCGGTCCATCCAGCGCAAAAGGGGAGCGGGCTCCCGCGTTTCAAAGGGTCCGAGGGCCGAGAAGAGCTCCCTGAGCGGCCCGCTCAGGATGTCCTTGCCGCTTCCGTCAGCGGGCCATCGCCGGGCAGCGGACAGCAGTTTTTCCTTTCCTCCCATGATCCGGCGATTGCGCAGCAGCCGGTCAAGAGCAGGAGCAAGGGCCTGGTCGGCCCCGAACCTGAGGAAGGGCGAGCCCAGGATGCGCAGCACCGAGGGGCCCGAGAAGCCGTCCTGCGCGGCCTTGAGCAGCGAGACCAGGGCCGTGGCAACAGGCGACGAACTGAGCTGCCTGCCCAGGGCGCGGTTGTAGGGAACGCCGTGGTCCCTGAATATCTCCTCGGCAAGCTGGCCGTAGTCATCGAGGGAGGGGAATGCCACGAGGACCGCATCAGGGCGGGCTCCCTTCCGCAGCAAGCCCTTCACTTCGCCGGCAATGAACGCCACTTCTTCGCGCATGCTGACGGCCGACAGGAGGCGGATGTCTCTCGAGAAGGACGCTGCCGGCGGGGCCGTGCCCGCGGCCTCGTGAAAGGTCTTGTTCGAGAAGAGCGCTTCGCCCAGAAAGAGGCCGTCCCTGTCCTGTCCGGCATTGGCCGCTTCAGCGGACAGGCCCAGCCTTCCGAGCAATTCACGGGTCAGCGTGAGCGGGTGATAGGCCCCTGCGTTCCGGACGAGTTCCGGCGACGGCGCTTCGATCAGGAATGTGCATGTGCCTGTTGCCGCGATCTTGCGCAGCACGCGGGCCTGCAGATCGTCCGCATCATGGACGCCGTCGATAATGATGCGCCTGTAGGCGTGCAGCCAGGAAGGGTCGAAGTGCTCTGCCAGCATGGCGAGGAGCCCCGGCGGATCGATGAGCCCTTTTTCTTTCATGGTCAGCGCGCAGCGTTCGAATACGCGGACCAGGAGCTTGACCTGCTCCTTATCGCCGAATTCGCCCTGTTTGACAGCGGCAACGAGCCGGTCAGGGCCCACGCCGGCCCGGGAGAGGTCCCCGATCATGTCAGCCACGGAGGACGAGAGCGCGGGTGCGATGATCTCGGGTTCATTTCCGAAGGCCGCATTTCCGGCAATGCACTCCTTCACGATGCCCTCGATCAGGACGAGCCTGCTGTTCTCGTCAATGAGGCTGCGCTCCTGGCGGCGGGCCGCCAGGTCCTGCAGGAAACCGTGGACCGTCTGGATCTCGGGCTGTACGATGGCGCTCGTGCCGAGTATCTCCTGCGCCATTTCGAGGAAAAGCCTGCCATAGGTCCTGCGCAGCCGCGCCGAAGGCACGATCATGAGCACATCGTGGAAGAGGAAGGGAGGCGCGGGCCGTTCAGCGATGATGGCGCTGTACAGGCTCTTCCGGTGCTCCCATCCTTCGGCGCCGCAGGGAATGATGACCGTTTCCATGGTGAGTGATTATGCCATAAGTAAAAAGCATTGACAACACAGGAGGTGCAGACTATAATACAAAACTCCTGTTTTATGCAGTATCTTATTTCAGAAAGATGCACAGGCTGCGAAACCTGTCTTGATGTCTGCCCCACCGATGCCATCAGGATCGAGAAGGGGCGAGCGGAGATCACCATAGAGTGCATCGGCTGCGGCGTCTGTGTACGTGTCTGTCCGGAAGGCGCGATCAAGATGCAGAAGGAATCGCCGGCACGTTCGGGCGGCGCATAAGGCTGTCTGCAAGTTGTCAGACTACATCCCGGCCTGCCAGGCCGCATGCATGGCGGCGCGGGAATGATTGATCGATATCGAATGTTCAGGAGGGTGGAATGGCTGACGCGGTGACGAGTGCAACGTGGGATCAGGAAGTATTGAAGGCTTCGGGCCTGGTGCTCATTGATTTCTGGGCTGTCTGGTGCGGGCCCTGCCGCATGGTGGCGCCGATCGTGGACGAGCTGGCGAAGGAATACGCCGGAAAGCTCAAGGTCATGAAGCTGAACACCGACGAGAACCCTGATATTGCCGGCAAGTATCGCATCATGGGCATTCCGACCCTGATGTTCTTCAGGAACGGCCAGACGGTGGACCAGGTCGTGGGCGCCGTTCCCAAGGCGCAGCTCAAGAGCAAGATCGATTCGCTCCTGCAATAGCAGTCCTGCCTGCAACTACAGCGCGACCAGCACTAGCGATCCCTGTGCAGATATGATCCTTGATGTGCCGGCGCGGCGCGAGCATGGGTGCCCGCCCGCCGGCGGTCCTATGTTCCCAGTCACTCAGGAGATGCCGGAAATGTTCAGAACATCAGCAGCTGCAGTTCTACTCGCCTTCTTCATCCTGTCCGGATGCACCGACAAGGGCGCCAGCGCCGGAAAAACGCCGGCGACGAATTTTTCGCTGCAGGACCTCAATGGAAAGACGGTGAGCCTGGCGGACTTCCGGGGGCAGGTGGTGCTGCTGGATTTCTGGGCAACCTGGTGCCCGCCCTGCCGCTCGTCCATTCCCGCCATGGAGCGGCTGCACAAGGAGTATGGTTCCCGGGGATTCGTCCTGCTGGGCATTTCCCTTGACTCCGGTGACTGGGACTACGTCAGGTCCTTCCGGCAGGAGTACGGCATTACCTATCCGATCCTGAAGGGGAATGACGATATCTCCGAGCAGTATATGGTCCGTACGATCCCCTACCTTGTTCTGCTGGACAAGGAAGGCGTTGTGCGCCGCAGGATCTCGGGAACAGGCGGCGAGGAGCTCATCATCAAGGACATCCAGGAGCTGTTGTAGCAGAAGCAGCTCTTCCTGCTATTCCGCCAATTCCATTTCTTCGCAGGCTGCATCCTCCCTCCCTTGACAATGCATGGAATGCACGGTACTGTTGAACCTGAACGGGCTCCCGCGCCTAAGGAGGGGGGGTATGGTATTCGATTTCCGGGCGATCCTGTCCCGAAGCATCAGCATCCTGATCCTCTCGTCAGCGCTTGCTGCGCTGCATCTCTGGCTGCTCACCTTCGTGGAGCCATACCTCGGCAGGGAAGGCGCCACGGTCATCACCTTCAGCACGCTGGGCGTGCTGCTCTTCGTCACCCCCCTCTGGTCGAAACTGAGCACGAGCGTGGACCGGCTGGTCATGAAGGACCGGTCCGAGGAGCGCCTGCGCCTCACGAATGCGGCCCATGATCTCGTGACCATACCCGATTACGAAGGCCTGGTACAGTACATCGGCGACATCCTGAAGGACGTCCTGGGCGTAGAGTGCGCCTGGCTCATCCTGCGCGACCGCGAAGGGGGCATCCGCGTGCGGGGCGCTGAGCGCCGGGCAGGGATCGCCGACCAGGTCATAGCCCAGGCAGGAGTGATCATGGAGCACGCAGCCGGGACCGGCCGCGCCTTCGCGCCGAGCGTCGGGCTGCGCCTCTTCGCGGGCCGCGAGGCTGCTGCTGCGTCCAGGACCATGGCTGCCGCCGGCCTGCGGTTTGCCGTTCCGCTTCTCTATAAGAACGAACTGCTCGGCGCTCTCGCCGTCGGTCCGCGCGCCGACGGAAGCGGTTTCCGCGGAGGGGACAGGGAGGCCCTCGAAGCATTCGCCATGAGCGTTGCCGTGGCGATCCGGAATGCGCGGCGCTACGGGGAGTCCATGACCGATGAGCTGACAAGGCTCTATGACCGGAAATATTTCATCATGATCGTCAGGGACTTGATCAAGGCCGCATGGCATCACGGCTATCCCGTCAGCCTTCTCATCGCCGGGGTCGACCGGTTCCGGGAAGTGAACGAACAGCACGGTCATGTGGTGGGAGATATGGTGCTGAAGGAGATCGCAGCGGAGCTGCATCGTCTCTGCAGGGAAACGGACATCCTTTCCCGCTATGGCGGCGATGAGATCGCGATCCTGCTTCCGGAAGCGAAGCATGATGACGGCAGGATGGTTGCTGAGCGGCTGCGGTCGCGCATCGAGGCATTGAGGCCCGAGGGGATCAGTGTGACGGTCAGCATCGGCGCCTCTTCCCTGGGACCTGAGGGCAATGTGAGCGCCGAGGAAGAGGCGCTCATCAAGCGATGCTGGAAGGCGCTGGCCGAGGCGAAGAAGCAGGGGGGGAATCAGGTCCTGTGAGTGCGGCCGCCTCTGTTCCTGTCGGTAACCGCTCCGGCACCGGAGCGGGCATCGCTGTTTCCCGGCAATGGAACTGCCCGATGCATAAGGCTTTTCTTCTGTGGTAATTTAGGAAATTCTGTGTTACTATATTACACATTTTTTCCGGACCAGCAGTGCAGCGGCGCTGCGGAAACAGAAGGGGCGGCCTGGCCTGTGACTGCCGGCCATGCAGGGGGCTCAGTACCATGCGGCGTGACATCTGGTTCTTTCTCTTCCTGATCGGCGCAGCGTTGTTCAGCTGGCCGCTCATCAGCATCTTCAAAACAAGCATCATTCCCTACCTGTTCATCGTCTGGCTTCTGTTCATCATGCTGATCCGGGTCTTCGTCGCTCTTTCGGAAAAAGAAGAGGGAGATCGGTAAGTGTTCTCGAGCTGGGTCCTGCTGGTGATCATATTCGCCTATCTCCTGCTGCTGTTCTCCGCGGCCTATATCGCGGAGCGCAAGGAGTCCCAGGGCAGGAGCCTCGCCGCGAACCCCTATGTCTATGCCCTGTCCCTGGCCGTTTACTGCACTTCCTGGACCTTTTACGGCAGCGTGGGAAAGGCGGCAAGTTCGGGCCTGAGCTTTCTTACCATCTATATCGGGCCCACGCTCATGGCGGCGCTCTGGTGGGTCGTGCTGCGGAAGATCGTCCTGTTGTCGAAGGAGCACCGCATCACGACCATCTCGGACTTTGTCGCGTCCCGCTACGGCAAGTCCCTCGGCCTGTCGGCGCTCGTGACGCTGGTGGCGGTGATCGGCATCACGCCCTACCTGGGGCTGCAGCTCAAGGCGATCATGACCACCTTCTCGATCCTGTCCGGGAGGCCGGAAGGGGGCCATGTTGCCGGCTGGTTCATTTCACTGCTGCTGGGCGTTTTCGCCGTTATCTTCGGCGCCCGGCGGCTCGATGCGTCGGAGCGCCACGGCGGCCTGGTCTTTGCCGTGGCCTTCGAGTCGGCCATCAAGCTCCTGGCCTTTCTGGCGGTCGGTCTCTTCGTCATCTACGGCCTCTTCGATGGATTCGGAGATATCATGGCCCGGCTGGCTGCGTCGTCGCGCGTGCCCGATTCGGTCATGCAGCTGGGCGAAGGGTCGGCAGTCAGCTTCCTGGAATGGACGTCGCTCACCTTCCTGTCCATGATGGCCATTTTGTTCCTGCCGCGCCAGTTCCATGTTGCCGTGGTGGAGAACTATTCGACCCGGCACATCCGGAAGGCCATGTGGCTCTTCCCGCTCTATCTCTTCCTGATCAACATTTTCGTGCTGCCCATCGCCTACGGCGGCCTGCTGCTGGGGGGAGCGCCCGAGAGCGCCGATTACTTCGTGCTGTCGATCCCGCTGACGCAGGGATACCCGATCCTGGCGCTCATGGCCTTTATCGGCGGGTTTTCAGCGGCCACTGCCATGGTGATCGTCGAGTCCCTGGCGCTCAGCACCATGATGATGAACAGCTTCGTCATGCCCGCCCTCTGGGGCATGAAGGGCATGAAGGGCTTCCATGCCGTGATACTGAACACCAAGCGGCTGCTGATCATCGGATGCGTGTTCCTGGGCTATGTCTTTGCCGTCTATATCGGCGAGTTCTACAGCCTCGTGGACATGGGGCTCAAGTCCTTTGAGGCCGTGACCATCTTTGCGCCCGCGCTTCTGCTCGGCCTGTTCTGGAAAGGCGGGAACCGCAAAGGCGCCATTGCGGGGATTGCAGCGGGATTCGCCGTCTGGATCTACACCCTGCTGATACCGGCGCTGATGCGGGCGGGGATCATCCATAAGGGCGGCGCGCTCGAGGCCGTTTTCAGCTCCACGCTGCTGAATCCCACGGCACTCTTCGGGCTCCAGGGCCTTGACCGGTGGAGCCACTCGCTCTTCTGGGGCATGTTCCTGAACCTGCTGTTCTTCGTCGGCGTCTCGCTCTTCACGCGCCAGTCCGAGACGGAGACCCGCCAGGCCATCATCTTTGTCGATTCCTTCTCGCCGGCCCACTTCGAGCCGCACCGGCGGCCCCGGAGCGTAGCGGAGATCGAAGGCCTGCTGGAGCAGTACCTGGGCCCTTCGGAGTCACGGGAGGCCATTGACGGCTTTCTCGCCAGGCACGGTCTGACGCGCACGAGCGTTGCCGGCGAGCATCTGGGCCTGCTGCGCGATGAGGCGGAGCGCATTCTGTCCGGCGCCCTGGGGCCGTCGATCAGCAGCCTGGTCTTTCAGGAAAAAGGCGTGCTCTCTCCGGGCGAGCAGACCCAGCTTTCCGAGTCGGTGCGCCGCATTTCAACGAACCTGCGGCTGTCGCGCCAGGACCTGGCCGAAGCGAACCGCCAGCTTGCGCTGCTGAAGGAGTTTTCCGAGAACATCATCGAGAGCATCCCCCTGGGCGTGGCCACCTTTGATGAATCCCTCCGCGTCACTTCCTGGAACATGGCCATGGCGCTGATCACGGGCGTGGAAAAGGCCGATGCGCTGGAGAGCGACGCAGGCAGCCTTTTCACCTGCATGGAGCCCCGCATCTTCAGCCCCGGCTTTCATGAGGGCGAGGTGACCTGCAAGCGGCAGTTCGACCCGCCCCTGCTGCTGAAGGGATATATCAGCCGCCTGACAGGCGCACGGAAGGGCTATGTGCTCGTTTTCGAGGATGTGACGGATAAGAGGAAGATCGAGGAAGAGCTGTTCCGCGCCACCAAGCATGCGAGCATCGGCAGGCTGGCAGCCGGCGTGTCCCACGAGATCGGAAACCCCCTGGCCTCCATTTCGTCCCTCGTGCAGGAGCTGCAGCAGGAGGAGGGGTCCGCATTCCTGAAGTCCTCCCTTGCGACGATCAACCAGCAGGTTGCCCGCATTGCCCGCATCGTGAGGAACCTCGGCGACTTTGCCCGCATCTACCAGCGGCAGCGGGTCCCGACGAGCCTGCAGGACATCCTGGAGAACACGCTGGACCTGGTGCGCTATGACCGGAACTTCAAAAAGATCAAGATCGCGACGGACGTCCGGGACATTCCGCGGCTCACCATCGATCCGGACCAGATGCAGCAGGTCTTTCTGAACATCGTGCTGAACGCCCGGGATGCCATGCCCGACGGCGGCAGCCTGTCCATCTCGGTGCAGCGGGTGGACGGCCAGGTGGAGATGGTCTTCTCGGACACGGGGCAGGGCATTGCGCCCGACGTGCGCGACAAGATCTTCGACCCGTTTTTTTCGACCAAGGGGCCGAACCGGGGAACGGGGCTGGGCCTTTCCATATGCTACAGCATCATCAAGGACCATGGCGGCACGATCGATATTGAGCCGGCAGCCGGCGGCGGGACCCGGTTTATTATCAAAATACCGATAGAGAAGTGAGAGACGCTTATCCGCAGATTGCACAGATTACGCAGAGGGGGAGGACGATGAAGACATGGACGCGGGAAATCGGTGGAGCATCCGGGAAAGACCCGAGGACGTATGCAATCATCGGCGCAGCGATGGAAGTGCATAGACAGTTAGGGTGCGGTTTTCTGGAACCAGTGTATCATGAAGCATTTGCGGTGGAGTTAGGTGCACGTAGCGCCCCCTATCAACGCGAAGTGGATCTGCCAATATTTTAAAAAGGTCAAAGACTCAACACGACATATCGTGCCGACTTTATTTGTTTCGATTCCGTGGTCGTTGAACTGAAAGCACTAGCGGGCCTCGGCAGGGTTGAAGAAGCTCAAATTATGAATTACCTGAAGGCAACCGGCTATGAAACCGGATTATTGCTCAATTTTGGCGCCGGTTCTCTTGAATACCGTCGCTTTGCATTTTCCAAAGAAAACCCGTAATTATCAAGCTTTTCAGTATGGGATAAGCCAAATCTGAGAAAAGGCTTCAATCCGCAGATGAACTTGCGATTTTTAAACCAGAATTTCGGTTTGCTATTCTCTGCGAAATCTGAGTAATCTGTGGATAAAGTCCGAAGAGAGGTTGTTATGTCCAGGAAACTGCTGATCGTTGAGGACGAGGAGACGCTGCGGGAGTCGATCAAGCGGATCTTCACGAAGGAGGGCATGGCCGTGGACGCGGCCGAGTCAGCGGAAAAGGCGCTCCAGCTCCTGGAAGACGGGGATTATGACGTGATCATCACGGACATCATCCTGCCGGGCATGGACGGCATCGAGATGCTGGGCCGGGTGCGTGAGCAGACGCCGGACCAGGTGGTGATCGTCGTTACGGCCTATGCCTCGCTCTATACGGCCGTGAAGGCGCTGCGGGCCGGCGCCTACGACTACATCATGAAGCCCATCATCCATGAAGAGATCAAGCAGGTGGTGCGCAACGCGCTGAAGCAGAAGAACCTGCAGGCCGAGAACGTCCTGCTGAAGCGGGAGATCGCCAGGGCCTATGACTTCAGCAGCGTCATCGGCGAAAGCCCGGCCCTCACGAGCATCATCAGCGACGCGCGCAAGATCGCCAACACGAAGAGCAACGTCCTGCTGCTGGGCGAGACCGGCACGGGCAAGGAGCTCTTTGCCCGCGTCGTGCACCACAACAGCGGCCGGAGGGAAATGCCCTTCGTGCCGATCAACTGTTCGGCCATTCCCGAGACCCTGCTCGAGACAGAGCTCTTCGGCCACGTGCGCGGGGCCTTTACGGGCGCCGTGACGACCAAGAAGGGGCTTCTGGAAGAGGCCGACGGCGGCACGGTCTTTCTCGACGAGATCGGCGACATGAGCCTGGCGCTCCAGGCAAAGCTGCTGCGCGTTCTGGAAGAGCAGGCCATACGGCCCGTGGGCAGCACCAAGACGACGCAGGTGAACATCCGCGTCATCACGGCGACGAACAAGGACCTGAAGGCCGCTGTCCGGACAGGGGGGTTCCGCGAAGACCTCTACTACCGCATCAATGTCATATCGCTCGAGATCCCGCCCCTGCGCGAGCGGAAGGGCGACGTGCAGCTGCTCGTGAAGCACTACCTGCAGAAATACTCCGATGACATGGGAAAGCAGATAAAGGACGTCACGGCCGGCGCGCTGGCGCTCCTCATAAACTACGACTGGCCGGGCAATGTGCGGGAACTGCAGAATGTGATCGAGCGGGCGATCCTGATTTCCGACAATGACCTCATCCAGCCGGAGCACCTGCCCCAGGGCGTAAAGGCCGGGAACGAATTTTCCCGGCAATCGGCGGAACGGAAGCTGTCGATCGAGGACTATACGAAACAGTTCATCCAGGAGTTCCAGGGGCAGTACAATGAAAAACAGCTTGCCGAACTGCTGGGGATCACCCGCAAGTCGCTCTGGGAAAAACGAAAAAAGTGGGGAATTGCAAAGGATTAACGGGACAGTCCCCCTGGAACCAAAGGGGACTGTCCTTTTTTACTATTCGTAACATGAGCGCGTTCGGAATTACTTTTTGTTACCACGCTGTTGGTCGGTCACGGTCCCTGTTTGTAACTTATTGATATACAGTGTTAATATTCCTTCAGTCCTCCCCAGATCCTGGCATCTTATTTGCTATCTGCACCATCACCAGAATACCGGCAGCTACAGAACAGACCAGAAATACAGGAGAGGGCCCGCGTCTGCGCCAGCGCGGAACGTCGCAGGGGCCCTCGTACAAGGGGCAGATGATCCTCGAAGAGGTTATACAGTTCCTGCAGAAAGTGCCGCCCTTCCAGTTCCTCGATGACGAAACGCTCAGGAGCGTGGCGAGCAGCGTGTCCATCGAGTTCTTCCCGAAGGGCGCCGCGATCCTGCAGCAGGAAGGTCCCGCCAGCGACTTTCTCCGGATCATCAAGAAGGGCGGGGTGAAGGTCTTCGTGCGCTCCGGCGAGGACGAGGACGTGATCATCGATTACCGGAGCGAAGGCGACGCCTTCGGGTTCCTGTCCCTCGTGAGCGGCGACAAGTCGCGGGCGAACGTGACGGCCGTCGATGACACGATCTGCTACAGCATCGGCAAGAAGGCGATCACCGCGCTGCTCGACACGAAGCCGGCGTTCACCGAGTTCTTTCTCAAATCGTTCCTGAGCAAGTATATCGACCGGACCTTCACGGAGATGCACGGCAAGAGCCTCCTGTACGGCGGGGGCGACCGGCTGCTCTTCACGACCCATGTGGGCGACCTTGCCGCGCGGAACGTGGAGACGGCGTTGCCGGACATCACGATCCGCGAGGCGGCCGAGCGCATGTCGAAGCGGCGCATCAGCTCGCTCGTGATCACCGACAACGACGGCGTTCCCGCGGGCATCGTCACGGACCGGGACCTGCGGGACAAGGTGGTGGCGAAGGCCAGGAGCGTCGACGACCGGATCAGCAGCATCATGAGCGTCGTTCTCATCAAGGCGGAGGCGCGCGACTACTGCTTCGAGGCCCTGCTCAAGATGATCCGCTACAATATCCACCACCTCCTGGTGGTGCAGGACGGGCGGCTCAAGGGCGTCGTCACGAACCACGATCTCATGATGCTCCAGGGCACGTCGCCCATATCGCTGGTCCGGGAGATCGAGGGGCAGCAGTCCATCGACGGCCTCGTTCCGGCCTCGAAGAAGATCAACAAGATGATCACCCTCCTGCTGAAGGAGGGGGCCACGGCGAACAACATCACCCGGATCATCTCGGAGATCAACGACCGGATGGTGCGCAAGATCCTGGAGATGACGGAGAAAAAGCACGGCGAGCCGCCGCTTCCCTACTGCTGGATCGTCTTCGGCAGCGAGGGCCGGAAAGAGCAGACCTTCAAGACCGACCAGGACAATGCGCTCATTTACGCCGATCCGCCCACCGAGGCCGCGGGCGCGGCGGCGGAGGCCTATTTCGAGCGGTTCACCCGCGACGTGAACGACGCCCTCGTGCGCTGCGGGTTCCCGCCCTGTCCGGGCGGCTACATGGCCAGCAATCCGAAATGGCGCCGGCCGCTCCGGACCTGGAAGCAGTACTTCTCCGACTGGATATTCACGCCCACGCCCGAGGCCGTCCTGGCATCGGTCATCCTCTTCGATTTCCGGGCGCTGCACGGCGACCTGGGGCTTGCCGAACAGCTGCGGGAGTTCCTGGCCGGCACGCTGAAGGATCAGGACATATTCCTGAAGCACATGGCGAACCTGACGATCAGCGTCCGGCCGCCGCTCGGGTTCTTCAAGACCTTCGTGGTGGAGAAGAGCGGCGAGCACAAGGACGAACTGAACCTGAAGTTCAAGTGCATCGCGCCGCTGCTGAACATCGTCCGGCTCTTCAGCCTTGAAAAGGGCGTGGCGGAAACATCGACCCTCGAACGGATCGACGCGCTGCGGGGGCTGCACCGGACCGTTGCCGAACTGGGCGACGAGATGGAGCATGCATTCGAGTTCATCACGCTGCTGCGGATCCATCATCAGTACGACCTGATCGAGATGGGCAGGGAGCCGAACAATTTCATCAATCCCGACAAGCTGACCAACCTTGAGAAGAAGACGCTGAAGGAGGTCTGCCTGCTGATCACGAGGATCCAGGACTCGATCCTGAAGCAGTACAACCCGGGAACGGTGATGTAAGGTGAAGATGGATGTGAAGATATTTTCCCCCGCCCGGCTCATGCGGCGTCTTTCCTGGCGGCGGAAGAACGGCAAAGGGCCGGAGCGCCGGGTGGTGCGGACGGACGCGCGGGACCTGCTCGATACGCCCGTTGACGAGGCGCGCTACGTGGTCTTCGACACGGAGCTTACGGGCCTGAAGCCGAAGAAGGATTCCATCGTTTCCATCGGCGCCGTCAG
>JBBIHD010000025.1:0-8992 GCA_037447195.1 Nitrospirota bacterium
GAACCCGATCAGCAGGTAGGAACAGAGCCCCACCCCTTCCCAGCCCACGAACATCAGCACAAAATTGTTCGCCATGACCAGGACCAGCATGAAAAAGGTGAACAGCTCCAGGTAGGCGAAGAAGCGGGCATAGCCCTTGTCGCCGTGCATGTAGCCCACGGAGTAGATATGGATCAGGGTGCTGAGCGTGGTCACGACCATCAGCATCACCGCAGTGAGCTGGTCGATCTGGAACCCCACGTTCACCGAGAGATTTCCGACGGTGAACCAGGAGTAGAGGTTCTCGTCGATGATCTTGCCGCCCATCACGTCGATGAAGGCGCTCACGGACAGCAGGAAGGACCCCGCCACGCCGGCCACTGCCGCGTAGGCGGCCCGCTCCTTCAGGTATTTTCCGAAGAGCCCGGCGATAAGGAATCCCGCGAAGGGCAGCAGCGGTATGAGAGCATATTTAAGCATAAGCACCTCGATGAGGTAAATTCCAAATAACAACTTTCAAATTACAAAGCTCGACTTTCGAAACGTTTGTAATTTTCCTTGTGATGCCTGAAATGTATTTGTAATCTCGCATTTGAACGTTGAAATTTACAACATCATCCCTTCATGAGGTTGAACTCGTCCACATGCACGCTGCCCCGGTTGCGGGCAAGCAGGATGATGATGGCCAGCGCCACGGCTGCCTCGGCGGCGGCCACGGTGATGATGAAGATCACGAAAATCTGGCCCGTGAGGTTCTGCAGATAATGCGAAAAGGCGACCATGTTGATGTTCGCCGCGTTCAGCATCAGCTCGATCGACATCAGGATAATGAAGATGTTCCTGCGCGACAGGACCCCCACGACGCCGATGGTGAAAAGCACGGCGCTCAGCAGCACATACCAGGACAAGGGAATCATAAAACCTCCGGGATGCAGTAGACAGCATACAGCAGGCGGTACACAGGGAACTGCGCGTTGCGCTCCCTCCTGCCATCTCCTGTATGCCGCCTACCGTCTACTGGTTACATCTGCATCTTAATCCTTGATCTTCTTCGCCAGCATCACGGCGCCCACGAGACCGACGAGCAGGACCACCGACGCGATCTCAAAAGGCACCAGGTAGTTTGTGTACAGCTCAATGCCCAGGTCCCGCACGCTGCCGACCGCGAGTTTCATGGGCTGATGCCCGGCGTCGGCCGGGAAGGTTCCGCGCAGGACCAGGAACGATATCTCCGCCGCGATCAGCAGACCGAAGAGGGTGAGCCAGGGCCAGTAGCGGTTCGCCCGCGGCGCAGCGCTCTCACGGTCGACGTTCAGCAGCATGACCACGAAGAGATAGAGGATCAGGATGGCGCCGGCATAGACGATGAGCTGCACGGCGGCCAGGAACTCGGCATTCAGCAGGACGAACAGTCCCGCGATATGGAAGAAGAGAAGCAGCATGAACAGCACGCTGTGCACGGGGTTGCGCCGCGTGATCATGAGCACCGCCGAAATGACGCAGACGGCAGCGAAGTAGATGAAAATCGCCTTATGCAGCATTCTTGCCGACCCCCTTTTTGCCTTCATACCGGTCGCCCACCTCGATCAGGCGCTCCTTGGTATAGAAAGCGTCCCTGCGCGAGCTGCAGGCAAGCTCGAACTCAGGCGTCATCTGGATGGCGAAGACCGGACAGGCATCGACGCAAAATCCGCAGAACACGCAGCGGAGCAAATCAAGTTCATAGGCCGTCACGATCTTCTCGTGGTCCCTGCCCTCTGCCGTGACCACTGTTATGGCCTTTGAAGGGCAGACAGCCTCGCAGAGTCCGCACCCGATGCACCGTTCCTTTGTACCCGAATCATCGCGCCGCATGGCATGCAGCCCCCGGGAGCCGGGAAAGGGCTTACGCTTTTCGAGCGGATACTGGCGCGTCACCGGCCGCGTGAACATGGTGCGAAAGGTGAGCGACATGCCCTTTGCGATCTCGACGAAAAAAAGGGTCTTGAAGAGCTTCTTGATCCGTTTCATCATTCAACCTCGATTGAGCCGTCTGCTCAGTTCTGCAATCCGGCCTCCCGTGCAACGTTCTCACCTGCTGCGCCGATCGGGCGCCGGCGCTTCGCATTTACAATAAACCTGCCTGTTTCAGGAAGGCCGTAGCGATCATGGCGGCCAGCGACAGAGGCAGCAGGACCTTCCAGGAGAACTTCATGAGCTGATCATACCGGAGCCGCGGCAGCGTGGCCCGTATCCAGATGAAGCAAAAGATGAAGAAATAGACCTTGGCCAGGAGCCAGAACACCGGCGGGATCGCGGCAAAAGCGCTGTTGACCCAGCTCAGGGGCGCCATGCCGCCGAGCCAGGACACGGAGGGGAATATCTGCAGCGGCAGCCATCCGCCGAAGAACATGATGCTCATAAGCAGCGACACGACGACCATGTTGGCGTATTCGGCCATGAAGAACATGGCGAAGCGCATTCCCGTGTATTCCGTGAAGAAGCCGGCGACCAGTTCGCTTTCCGCCTCCGGCAGATCAAAGGGCGCGCGGTTCGTTTCCGCGATGCCCGAAATGAGATAGAGGAAGAACACCACGGGCCCCACATAGGTGAAGATGAACCACTTCCCTGCCTGGGCGTTCACGATCTCCGACAGGTTGAGCGAGCCCGCCATCAGCACCACGGTGACGATGGCAAAGGCCATGGGGATCTCATAGCTGATCATCTGCGCGGCGGAACGGAAGCCGCCGAGCAGCGAGTACTTGTTGTTCGACGCCCACCCGGCCATGATCACGCCGTAGGTCCCGATGCTGGCCAGGGCCAGCACGTACAGCACGCCGATGTTCAGGTTCGCTACCCAGAGCGGAACCTCCTTCGACAGGATGCCGAAGAAGTTCGTGGCCGGACCGAAGGGAATGACCACGAAGGAAGCAAGCGACATGACGAGCAGGATCAGGGGCGCGACCATGAAGACCCACTTGTCGGCCTTGGCGGGAATGATGTCTTCCTTGAAAAAGAGCTTGACGCCGTCGGCGATGGGCTGCAGGATGCCGCGGGGCCCCGCCATCATGGGTCCCATGCGCGACTGCATCGCGGCCAGCGTCTTGCGCTCCATGTAGGACAGGTAGGCCGCGTTCAGCATGATGAACGTGAACAGCACGGCCACCGGTATAAGGATGGTGTAGACGATGTTCATGATCTGCGCCATGTCGGCCATTTCGCTCTCCCTATTTCCCCGCTGCGACCTTGACGCGACGGATGGTGCCGATCTCCCGCGACCGGGTAACGGTCATGCCCGAGGAGAACAGCAGCCGGTCGGACGTTATCACTTCGTCCTTCATGATCGTGCCTGAGGCAAGTGAAAGATCGGCGTCCGTGCCGGCCAGGGGCGACAGCTCCGCGGGCCAGCAGGCGCCCGGAGCAAGGTCCCGGTACTGGGGGACCACGGACCTGATCTCGGCAAGCACGTCCTTTGGTGAAGCATAGTTCATGGAGCCGCCCATCTTCCTGGCGATCAGCTGGACGATCTCCCAGTCGGGCTTTGACTCGGCGAGAGGCTCTTCGGCCGGCGACAGCTCCTGGAGCCGGCGCTCCACGTTCGTGAAGGTGCCGGACTTCTCCGCCGAACTGGCAGCGGGAAGCACCACGTCGGCGAGCTTCGCCGTCTCGCTCATGAAGATGTCCTGGACCACGAGGAACTCGAGGCCCTGCAGGACCGGCGCAAGCGCCCGGTCGCTGCCCACGGGGTCATCGCCCATGATATAGAGGGCCGCTGTTTTTTTCGAAGCGATGCCTTCCAGCATCTGCAGGGCGTTCATTCCGGGATTGTCTGGGACCATGGCGTTCCATGCCGCGGCAAAAGCGGCCGCCGTGTCCTCGCCCTGCTTCCGGTAACCGGGATAATAGTCTGAAATCACACCCATGTCAAGGCCGCCCTGGAGATTGCTCCGCTTCACGAGCGGATAGAAGGTCACTTTCTGCAGCAGGCCGGCAAGCTGCTTGATCAGCGCGACCTCCTTGGCGGTAACGCGCGCCGGCACGACCACGGCAACGCTCGGCTCCTCCAGCAGGACGGCGGCCGCGCGCCTGACATCGTCGCGCACGCCCTGGCCGCCCGGGGTCAGGGCCGCGATCAGGCCCGTCAGCGCTGCTTCGGCGCTGTCGGTGATCACTTCTTCCGCAAGGGCGTTGAACTTGTTCTCGCCCTTGTTCACCAGGACCAGCCTGCCGCCGCGCCGGTTCACGGCGTTCACGATCTCGATGCCCGTGCGGGGATTGATCTCGCCGACGTCGCTGTCGAGGACGAGGATCGCGCGGTGGTTCCGGATCTTCGCCAGCTCGCCGGAGAAGAACGCCGAATTGAGGCCCCGGGGGATGCGGAGCCGCCCGAGCATGTCGACATTGTTCGTTCCCACGACGGCGCGCATGAATTTCTGGAAGAGATAATTGTCCTCGTTCGTGGTGCGGACGGAGCCGAGGCCGCCGATCGCGTCGGCGCCGCGCTTGGTCCGTATCACGTTGAGGTTCGTGGCGATGACCGAGATCGCCTCGTCCCAGGTGCAGTCCACCAGCTTGCCGCCCACGCGCATCTTGGGCGTCATGATGCGGTCGGCGTGATGGACGGCGTCCCAGCCGAAGCGGCCCTTGGAGCACAGGTAGTTGTCGTCGGGCGCCACGACGCGCACGGCGCGGCCGTCGCGCGTATCGTAGCGGATGACGCACCCGCAGCCGCAGTAGTTGCAGACGGACCGGGCAGAGGTCATGTTCCAGGGGCGCCCCTGGAACCGGAACTGGCGCGTCGTCAGGGCGCCCACCGGGCAGATGTCGACGCATTCGCCGCAGAACTCGCAGTTCAGCGGCCGGTCGAAATCGGTGCTGATGCGGGCCTTCGTGCCGCGTCGCGTGAACGCCCATTCGCCCACGGCATTCTGCTCATCGCAGATCCGGACGCATTTGCCGCAGAGGATGCAGCGGCTGATGTTCCGCTCGATGACGGCGCTCTCGTAGTCGGCGGGCAGATACTTCTTCACGGGATCGAACCGGGGCGTGCCCAGGCCGTACTCATGGACCAGGTCCTGGAGCCTGCACTCGCCCGCCTTGTCGCAGACCGGGCAGTCGAGGGGATGATTGATCAGCAGCAGTTCGAGCACTGTCTTTCTGATGTCGATGATGGCCGGCGACGTGGTTTGGACCACCATGCCTTCCATGGCCGGCGTGGTGCAGGACGGCGTGAACTTGCGCGGCGAACCCGCCACCTCGACAAGGCAGATGCGGCACGAGCCGAAGGGGTGGAGATTGTCGTCCTGGCACAGGGTGGGGATGTTCGATCCCACGGCCTTTGCCGCTTCAAGGATCGTTGCGCCCGCCTTGACCGTTACGGGCTTGTCATCTACTGTAAGTTTGATTTCCATAAGTCCTTTACCTGTTCTGACGGCTTCAGATGCGCCTCCCGGGGAGCTCGCAGCGTCAATGGTTTCGGATGCTCCGGCCCCGAAGGCCGCCTTCGTCAATCAATGGACCAGAACCTGCAGGCCTTGATGCAGCTCTTGCATTTCGTGCACTTCTCGGGATCGATGTAGGCCGGTTTCTTCTTCTCCCAGACGATGGCGCCGGCCGGGCAGGCCTTGAAGCAGAGGCCGCACATCTTGCATTTTTCCTGGTTCACCACGAACTTGACGAGCGGGGTGCAGACCCGCGCGGGGCAGCGATGCTCCTTGATGTGCGCCTCATACTCGTCGCGGAAATAGCGGATCGTGGTCAGGATGGGATTGGGCGAGGTCTGGCCGAGGCCGCAAAGCGACGCTTCCTTCACCTGCTGCGACAGCGTCTCGAGCAGTTCGATGTCCCCTTCCCGTCCTTCGCCGTTCGTTATCCGCTCCAGGATGTTCAGCAGCGTCTTGTTCCCCACCCGGCAGGGCACGCATTTGCCGCATGATTCGTCCTCGGTGAACTCAAGGAAGAACTTCGCCATGGCCGGCATGCAGGTAGTCTCGTCCATGACGACCATGCCGCCGGAGCCCATGATCGCGCCGGTCTTGTTGATGTTCTCGTAGTCGACGGGCGTATCGATGAGCGATTCGGGAATGCAGCCGCCCGAGGGGCCGCCGAGCTGCACCGCCTTGAACTTGCGGTTGCCCTTGATGCCGCCGCCGATGTCATGAATGATCGTCCGGAGGGGGATGCCCATGGGCACTTCGACGAGGCCGATGTTGTTCAGCGCGCCGGACAGCGCGAACACCTTCGTTCCCTTGCTCTTCTCCGATCCGATGCTGGCAAACCATTCCGCGCCGTTCAGGATGATGGGCGGCACATTGGCGAAAGTCTCAACGTTGTTCAGCACCGAGGGGCGCTGCCACAGCCCCTTGACGGCGGGAAAGGGCGGCTTGGCCCGCGGCATGCCGCGCTTTCCCTCGATGGAGGCCATGAGCGCCGTTTCCTCGCCGCACACAAAGGCTCCCGCGCCCTGGTAGATCTCGATGTCCAGGTCGAAGCCGGAGCCCAGGATGTCCTTGCCCAGCAGCCCGTGCTCAACGGCCTGGTCAATGGCAAGCTGGAGGCGGCTCACGGCCAGGGGATACTCGGCGCGCACATAGATGTAGCCGTAGTGGGCGCCGATGGCCTTGGCGGCGATGATCATGCCTTCGAGCACCGAATGGGGGTCCGCTTCCATGATGCTGCGGTCCATGAACGCGCCCGGATCGCCCTCGTCGCCGTTGCACAGGATGTACTTGATCTCGCCGGGAACGCGCGCGCAGAGCTCCCACTTGAGCCCCGAGAGGAACCCGGCGCCGCCCCTGCCGCGCAGCCCCGACGACTTCACTTCATTTACGATCTGCTCGGGCGTCATCTCCGTCAGGGCCTTGGCCGCAGCCTGATACCCGTCGCGGGCGATGTACTCCTCGATCTTTTCCGCGTCGATGAGGCTCCGGTTCCTGAGCGCCCGCAGCACCTGGTGCTTGAAAAAGGGGATCTCGCTCATGACCGGAATGGCTTCCGTCCGGGCAGGCGGCGTGTACAGGAACTTCTGCACCGGCCTGCCCTTGATGAAGTGCTCCTCCACGAGGTGGGGCACATCTTCGGCCTTCACCATCTGGTAGAAGACATCCTCGGGATAGACGACGATCACGGGCCCCTTGGCGCAGAACCCGTTGCACCCCGTCAGGACGATCTTGACCTCGTTCTGCAGGCCGCGTTTGATGATCTCCGTCTCCAGGGCGTCCTTCAGCTTCAGCGAGCCGTTCGCCACGCAGCCGGTGCCGGCGCAGATCATGATATTGGAACGATAAGAAGTTGTTTCCACGATTGCTCCAATAAACAGTTTAAGCGGTTTGAACGGTTCAAACGGTTTAAACCGAATTTAGTCAGTACGTCGTTTCATGCCCCGCAACGAGGGCAAAATCCTTTACCGCGGCGCCGCCGATGACGTGCTCGGCGAAGATCCTGTGCGTCTTGTCCGGCGTCAGGGCGATATACCGCACCGGCGCATCGCCGCTCCGCTCCACCGTCATCATGGGCTCCTTGCTGCAGAGGCCGGCGCATCCCGACGTGGTGACCACGACGTCCTTGCGGCCCGAGGCGGCCAGATCGGCCATCACCGTGTCCATGATGCCCCGCGCGCCGGCGGCGATCCCGCAGGTGCCCATGTGAACGGTCACCTTCACGGTGAAAGCGCCTTCGCGCAGCGTCTGGTTCGCCCGGTATTCGTCCTTGATCTTTTTGAGGTCTGCGATCGTCAATTTGGCCATACGTTATCCGCCTTTATTCCGCACTCCGAATTCCGCACTCCGAATTACGGCGCTATTCGTACTTCTTCACGATGTCCATGACCTTTGTGGCCGCCACGTCGCCATAGGTGTCCTGTCCGACCACCACGACGGGAGCAAGGCCGCAGGCGCCGAGGCACCGCACTGCTTCAAGGGAGTATTTACCGTCCTTGGTGATCTCGCCCACCTGGACGCCAAGCTCCTGCTTGAGTTTGTCGATGATCTCTTCGCTCCGCTTCACGTAGCACGCAGTGCCGAGGCAGACCCGTATCACATGCTTGCCCCGGGGTACGAGCGTGAAGAAGGAATAAAAGGTGGCAACGCCGAAGACCACGCTCGGCGAGATCTTGAGCCCCGCCGCAATGTAGCGCTGCACCTTGTCGGGAAGATACCCGCAGACCTCCTGGGCCTGCTGGAGAACGGGAATGAGCGATCCCGGCCTGGACTTGTACTTTTCGATGATCCCGTCGATCTTCCGGTACATCTCGGGAGTGATGCTCATGTCCAGAAGGGGGACCCCTTCTTTCGGCGTCTCCGTCACGCCTGTTCCTGCGGCTGTTTCCTGACTCATGGCTAACCCTCGTTCTTCAGAATAAATTCGCTTGTCAGCGTTGCTCGGAGCGCCTGCAGGACCGCCGGATCGGAGATCGGCACCCCCTCAAGCTCCCGCTTTATCTCGACCGTATCCAGGCGGGCGACCGCCTCGCCGTCCCGCTCCTCGTACAGAATATCCACTTCCGGATGGCCCGCGATCAGCGTCAGCACGGTGCCTGCCAGGTCTCCCAGCGCGGGCCGGTCGATATGGCTGAACCGGAAGCGCGCCGTGACGCGCGTGCCCTTTCCCGGCGCCGACAGGAGGGACAAGCCGCCGCCTGCCTGTTCGGCCGCCTGGGCGAGAAAGGGAATGCCCAGGCCGGTCTTTTTCCCTTTCGTGGTGAAGAAGGGGTCCCGGACCCGTGAAAGCGTCTCGGCATCCATGCCCCTTCCGTCATCTGCTATCTCGACGGTCAGCAGGTCATCGCCTGCGTCCCTGGCCACGATGATCTCGATGCGCCTCGCCTCCGCCCGCAGGGCATTTTCGGCGATGTCGAGAATATGGAGGGAAATATCCTCCACGCCTTCAGCAGTCCGCCGCCCTGCCGCCGGTCCCGGCAAGGGCCTTCTTGATC
Organism: Nitrospirota bacterium; assembly: GCA_037447195.1. Lineage (GTDB taxonomy): Bacteria > Nitrospirota > UBA9217 > UBA9217 > UBA9217 > GWC2-57-13. Next base: position 8,891 of record JBBIHD010000025.1, read on the forward strand.
TCGGCCAGGGAGCCGTCTTCCATCGTGAAGCACAATGCCGCGCTCCCGATATCATCGGGCTGATGGGCATCGGACCCGGTTATGACCGGATACCGCGCACAG
>JBBIHD010000025.1:9002-16432 GCA_037447195.1 Nitrospirota bacterium
CGTCGCTTCGCTTCCCCGCTGTCCATGCGGCGCGTTATCTCCACGGCATCGAGGTCCAGCCCCTCGGGAATGAAACCGAGCTGCCCGACGATGCTGTTCACTTCCCTGTCCACATGCGCGGCTATCACCAGGCTCTCTCCCGCTGCGGACCGCGCTGCAGCCACTATCTGCTCCACGGTCAGCGACGTGGCGCCTATCAGGAGGCGGCTGCAGAACCCTGACACGCCGTCGTCGGCATCGGCGATCACCTGCCGGCCGAAGACCTTTTCATCGTTCACGCCGTCCAGGTGGCGATAGACCGTTTCCTGGAACCGCAGCAGGTCGTCATCGCGGTCGAAAAAGACCAGCACATGGGCCTCTTCCGACGAGGCGACCTCCATTCCGCCCAGGACCGTTACTCCCTGCTCCCGGCCGGCCGTCTTTGCCGCCAGAACGTTCTCGGCGGAGTTGTGGTCGCAGACGCCGATCAGTTCCAGGCCCTTCCGCGCGGCCTCCAGCACAACGGCCCGGGGGGACATGTCCAGCCCCGCGCAGGGGGAAAGGCAGGTATGGATGTGCAGGTCCGCTCTAATCCGCCTGAGCGCCACGGATGCCCGCCTTGTACAGCCTGCCCACGAGCTCAAAGGCCGAAAGGTCGCTCACCAGGACCGGGACCTCTTCCTTCTCCGCCTTGGCTATCGTGTCCGCATCAGGCTGCCTGCCCTGCACCAGGATGATCCCCGCCAGCCCCTTGTGGGACGCCACAGCAACGATGTTGTGGTGAATATGGAGCGTGACCCAGATGCTCCCTTCACCTCCGTGCGCAAGGACGTCGGAGAGCAGGTCGCTGGCATAGCCGCCCCTCACCTGCCGGTCGAGATGGGCGGCGCCGGCCTTCACATCAAGGCCGAATTCCTTGATCAATGTCTTCAGGTCCATGCTCAGGTCCGTCAACTCGTATAGTAGAACCGCATCACCAGGCGCGTGCCTTCCGGGACCGAAGAAGTGATCTCCATCTCATCGGAGCACTTCTGGATATTCACCAGCCCCATGCCGGCGCCGAAGCCCAGCTCCCGCACCCAGTCGGGCGCCGTGGAGTATCCCGGCTGGAGCGCCTGCTCCACGTCGGGAATGCCCGGACCGCTGTCGAGCGCCTCGACGGAGACCCCCCATTTTTCGAAGGTCGCCCGAATCTCGCCGCCCTTCGTGTAGGAGGCGAGGTTGATCTCCGCTTCGTAGGTGGCCACGCCGATCCTGCGCAGCAGGGGCGGGCAGATGCCCAGTTTCTTGAGCGCGTTCTTCAGTTCACTGGCGGCCCGCCCGGCGTGCTCAAGGGTCTGGCCGGTGACGTTGTATTTGAACAAAAAGCTGATCTCATCGGCAAAAACATCCTCGAAGAACTTGCGCATCGTCGGCCGCTGCCGGGCCTCGTTCGACTTGGCCTCGGTCTGCTCATACTCGATCTCGAGTTTCCTGAGCAGGCCCTCGACGATGTTTCCCTTCGTGACGATCCCGACCAGCTTGCCGTCGCGGTCCAGCACGGGATACCGCGTATGGCCCAGGCGCGAGAACTTTGCGAAACAGTGCACCAGGGGCTCGTCCGAATAGAGGCAGTCGACCTTCCTGGACATCACTTCCCCGATGGGGGCGTCAATGCGCTGATCGAGCAGGGCGTTGATCAGGTCCTCGATGCTGATCATGCCCACGAGCCTGCCGTCCTCGACCACGGGGGCACCCGAGATCCGGTTGTCCCGCATGAGGAGCCGAAGGTCGGCCATGGTCTGGTCCGGCCGCACCGTAAAGATGCCCGTGGCCATCACCTCGCCCACCGTAAGCTCGTAGACCATCTCCTGCGTGCGGGTGATGCGGTCCGTCGTGGAATGGTGCTTGTACGCTTTCGCCATCGCTCCGGCCTACTCGTCGACGGGCTTCAGCCCATGGGCATACAGGATGCCGCAGGACTCGAACATCGTGAGCTTCGTGACGAAGAGCGGGATCTGCTTCTGCCTCGCCAGGTCCACTGCCGCCTGCTCGGGCTTCTTCCCCCGGACCAGGCAGACCGCCTTGATGTCCGCAATGTCGGCCGTGCGCACCGCCTGGATGGTGGCCAGGCCCGTGATGAGGATTCCCAGATTATGGGAACGCGCGAGCACGTCGCTCATGAGGTCGGCCACAAAGCACCGGTCAACGTCCAGGCCGTCCAGGGACTCGTCTCCCGTGATCACCGTCGCGTTCAGAAGCTTGACGATCTGCCGGACCTTCATGAACACCCGCCCTTCCCCGTCCCGCTCAAACCGGGATCAATGCACCAGCGGCCTGCATATCTTCTCGTCGCACGCGCCGGAGGCGCATCTTTCATACTCGGCGCGAAAATGACGGATGCTCGACAGGACCGGCTGGATCGCGCCTTCGCCCAGGGGGCAGAAGCACTTGCCCTGCATGCTGTCGCAGATCCTGAGCAGCAGGTCCGCGTCGCCCTCCCGGCCCCGGCCGTTCAGCAGCCGCTTGTAGATCTGGAAGAGCCAGCCCGTGCCCTCGCGGCAGGGCGTGCACTTCCCGCAGGACTCATGCTTGAAGAAGCGTATGAGCACTGCGGCGGCATGCACCATGCAGGTGCGGTCGTCCATGACGATCACGGCGCCTGAGCCGAGCATGGACCCCGCCGCCACGAGCGATTTGAAATCCAGCTTCACATCCAGGTGGTCGGCCGTCAGCATGGGCGTTGAAGCGCCGCCGGGGATCACGGCCTTGAGCCGCCGACCTTCGCTGATCCCGCCGCAGTGGTCGAAGATCAGCTCCCGCAGCGTTGTGCCCATGGGCAGTTCATAGCCGCCCGGCTTGTTCACGGCGCCGCTCACGGCAAAGAGCTTCGGCCCGGGCGAACCTTCCTCGCCGATCTTCTGGAACCCTTCGGCGGAAAGGGTGATGACAAAGGGGACCGCCGCAAGGGTCTCGACATTATTGACCACCGTCGGCTTCCGCCATGCCCCTTCAACGGCCGGAAAGGGAGGCCGCATTCGCGGCTGGCCTCTCCTGCCTTCCAGGGACTCGATCAGCGCTGTTTCCTCGCCGCAGATATAGGCGCCGGCGCCGGTGTGGACGGCCAGGTCGAAGTTCACGCCTTTGCCGAGGATGTTCCTGCCCAGATAACCGCTCTCATAGGCCTGGGCCACCGCCTTTTCGAGTATGTCCTGCTGCGCCGGGTATTCGGCGCGGATGTAGATATATCCCTGCTCGGCGCCGATGGCATAGCCCGAGATGATCATCCCTTCGATCAGCAGGTGGGGATCATGCTCCAGGATGAACCGGTCCTTGAAGGTCCCCGGCTCGCCCTCGTCGGCATTGCACAGCAGATATTTCTGTTTGCCGGGCGCTCCCGCGCAGAACTCCCACTTGAGCCCTGTGGGAAAACCCGCGCCTCCCCTGCCGCGCAGGCCCGACTGCTTCACTTCGTGCACCACATCGGCGGGGCGCATCCGGAAGGCCGGTTCCAGGGCGGCATAGGCGCCGAGCTTCAGAGCTGTGCCGATCCCGGCTGATCCCGCCGTGCCGACGCGCTTGAGGAGCATCTGTTCCATGCTTCTTCCTTCAGGTGTACCGCTGCAGGATCTCGTCGATCTTTCCGGGCGTGAGGTTGTCGTACGCGTCTTTGCCGACGAGCATCGACGGCGCGCCGTCGCACCTGCCGATGCATTCGATCCTCTCGAAGGAGAACCTGCCGTCGGCCGTGGCCTGCCCTTCCGGCACGCCGAGTTTCTTTCCCAGATGATCGAGCAGCGTCTCCGCGCCCAGGAGCGAACAGGACAGATTGTGGCAGACGTAGATGACGTGCCTGCCCGATGGCTTCCACCGGTACAGGGAGTAAAAACTTGCGGCGCCGAAGGCCTCGGGCACGGGAACATCCAGTTCCTCGGCAACGGACCGGACGGCGTCCTGGCTCAGATGCCCCAGCTCGTCCTGCACGATGTGCAGCGCCGGTATGAGGGCCGCGCGGCGTTCAGGATACCGGTCCGCCGTCTTCCGTATCCGCTCGATGGCCGCCTCGCTGATCATGCCCGCCTACCTCTTCGTCCTGCCGAACACGTACCCGGCAAGGTCGATGTACTGCGAATTCATCTTGCGCACGAGATGGATGATCTCATGCACGATATTGAACAGTATCTTGTACCCCGTCCGGGGCGCGCCCTCGGCAAAGGAATCGAAGTCCTTGCGGTCGATCTTGAGCACCGTTGCCCCGTCCGTGGCCGTCGTGATCGTCGCCGAATGGGGCTTGCCGTCCAGGAAGGACATTTCGCCGAAGAAGCTCTCTTCCCGGAGCACCGACAGGGTCAGGAAGTCGCCGTCCTTGTTCCGCTTCGCCACGTCCACCCGGCCCTTCTGGACGATGTAGATGCAGGGGCAGTCGCACTGGCCCTCTTCGAAGACCGTCTGCCCCTTTACATAGACCTCGGAGGAGACGATGGCCGCCACGGCCTTCAGCTCATCGGGCGTCAGGTTCTGGAACAGCGTCAGATGCTGGATGTCCTTTGCGTCGACCATGCCGAACCTCCTGCCCGGTCTAGCGGTCGCTCTCGCCGAGCACGATGTCGATCGTGCCGATGCAGGCGACCACATCGGCCAGCAGATGCCCCGTCACCATCTTGGGGATGGCGCTCAGGTTCACGTAGGACGGAGCCCGGATCTTGATGCGGTAGGGCCGGCCGCTCCCGTCGCTTACTATATAGAAGCCCAGTTCGCCCTTGGGCACCTCGGTGGCGATGTACACCTCGCCCTTGGGCATGGGCACCCACTTGCTCATCAGCACGAACTGGTGGGCCAGGGTGCTCATGTCGTTCATGACCCGGAGCTTGTCGGGAATGGCGTAGCGCGGGTCGTCGGTCATGATGGGGCCGGGCTTCATCAGGTCGAGGCACTGGACGATGATGCGCACGCTCTGGCGCATTTCCTCGACGCGGACGATGTACCGGTCGTAGACATCGCCGTTCGTGCCGAGGGGCACGTCGAATTCCACCTTGTCATAGGCCGCATAGGGCTCGACCTTGCGAAGATCGTAGTTCACGCCGGAGCCGCGAAGCGTGCCGCCCGTCAGTCCGTAGTTCACCGCGTCCTCGGCCGACATCACGCCGATGCCCTTGGTGCGCTGGAGCCAGATGCGGTTCTCCCGGATCAGCGTATCGTAGTCGGCGATCTTGCGGGGAAAGAGCTTGCAGAACTCGGCGGTCTTTGCGAGGAACTCGCTCGACACGTCGTTGCGCACGCCGCCGATGCGCGCATAGCTCACGGTCTGGCGCGCCCCCGTTGCCATTTCGAGCAGGTCAAGGACCAGCTCCCGCTCGCGCAGCGTAAAGAAGCAGACGGCCATGGCGCCGATGTCCAGCGCATGGGTGCCGAGCCAGATGAGATGGGCGCTCAGGCGGGTCAGTTCCGCTGTGATCGTCCGGAGGAACTGGGCGCGGTCCGGAACGGTGATGCCCGCGAGCTTCTCAACGGCCACCACGTAGCCCAGGTTGTTGTTCATGCAGGAGATGTAATCCAGGCGGTCCGTCATGGGGATGATCTGGTGGTAGGTCCGCGTCTCCATCCACTTCTCGATGCCCCGGTGGAGATAGCCCGGACGCGGATCAACACCCACCACGGTCTCGCCCTCGAGATCGACCACCAGCCGCAGCACGCCGTGCGTGCTCGGGTGCTGGGGGCCCATGTTCAGCGAGATCTCCTTCTGGACCTTTTCTTTTGCCGCCGTATCAGTTAATGACATGTTCTCACCGTACTATCCACTATGCGCTGAGTTCTCGGCAACGGTTGCGATGCCCTGTTCGGTGTTCGTAGATCATCTTCCGTAAATACCGGAGAAGATCAACGGCACTATCCGGGCCTCGTTGCCGTCAGATCAGCCGAGATGTATTAATAGCCTTCTACAGGGTATTCCTTCCTGAGCGGATGGCCTTCCCAGTCCTCGCTCAGCAGTATCCTGCGAAGGTCCGGATGGTCATCGAACCTGATCCCCATAAGGTCCCAGGTCTCGCGTTCGTGCCAGTTCGCCGTGTTCCAGACGGAAGAGACCGTGCCGATGCGGGGATCTTCGCCGTCGAGCCGCACTTTCAGCCGGATCCGGTGGCGGTAGGCCGTCGATATGAGATTGTAAACGACCTCGAACCGCGGCCCCTTGTCGCCGGGATAGGCGGAATAATCCACGGCCGTCAGATCGGCCAGGAGGTCCATCCTGAGCGACGGCTCATCACGCAGGTAGAGGCAGATGTCCCTGATCTTGTCCTTCCGGAGCATCACGCCCACCTGGCCCGCGTGGGACACGGTCCCGAGCACCTGGTCCGGAAACTTTTCCTCGATCATCTTCTCGATCTGCACTGGATCCATGTCTTCCCTTTTCCCCGCCGCGGACCGGCCGTCCGCAGCGGCGCTACTTCCTGAGGTACTTTTCCTTCTTGATCTTTTCGCGAAGCATGATGATGCCGTTCAGCAGCGCCTCGGGCCGGGGCGGACACACCGGGATATAGACGTCCACGGGAACGATATTGTCGACGCCCTGCACCACGCTGTAGGTATTGAAGATGCCGCCCGAGCCGGCGCAGCTTCCCATGGCGATCACGTATTTCGGATCAGGCATCTGGTCGTAGACCCGCCGCACGATGGGCGCCATCTTCTTGGTCAGCGTGCCGGCAACGAGCAGCAGGTCGGACTGCCTCGGCGAGGCGCGCGGCATGGTCCCGAAGCGGGCGAAGTCATACTGGGGCGCGGCATAGTACTGGATCATCTCGATGGCGCAGCAGGCGAGGCCGAAGGTGAGCGGCCAGATGGAGCTGGCGCGCAGATAATTGATCGCTTCATCGATCTTGGTCGTGACGAAGCCTTCCTTGAACTGGTTCTGCATTACTCCCATTCCAACGCCCCTTTCTTCCAGGCGTACACATATCCCACGAAGAGTATTATAATGAAGATCACCATCTCGATGAGCGCGTACAGGCCGATCTGCCCGTAGGCAACCGCCCAGGGATAGAGGAACACGGCTTCAATGGCGAATATGAGGTACAGCATTGCGATCAGGTAATAACGGATGGAAAATTTCTGACGGGCGTCCATGAAGGGGGTGATGCCGGATTCGTAGGTCAGCAGCTTTTCGGGATAGGGCCGCCGCGGACGGAAGAACCAGCCGACAACGAGAATGCCGATTCCGAAAACCGTGCCCAGGATCAGGAAAATGACTACGGGAAGGTAGTGCTCTGGAAGGTATGCACCAGGCGTCATGTGCTGCTCCTTCAGGACTATTAAATTTTGAATTTGACAACTTCTAAAACGCGTGCATAATAAGCCAAGGGTGAAAGTTTGTCAAGGAAAAATGTTTCGAACGGTTACATCGCGCATCAATATGCCTTGACGGATGCGCACATGATAGCGTATAACCGTGAAAAGTGCAATCAGAACGCGGAAAGATC
>JBBIHD010000026.1:0-16410 GCA_037447195.1 Nitrospirota bacterium
CAGGGCGCCGACGGCATCATGCAGAAAGAGGGGAAGAAGCTGTCCCTGCGGCTCAAGGTGCCGATCGAAAAAGAGAGCGAAGCCATGAAGCGCGTCGTGCTCGCCTTCAAGAACTATCTCAAGAACGTGGGCGCCGAGGTGAGCGTGGAGTTCAAGGAGTTCCGCGCCTGGAACGAAGATGTGCTTCGCGAATATGACTTCGACATCGTGTATGCCTCGTGGGTCTTCGATGATTCGGCGGACATTTCCCAGCTCTTCCACTCCTCCGAGATCGGGCCCTGGAAGTATAATTTTATCGGCTATTCCAACCCCGAGGTGGACAGCCTCATCGTGGAAAGCAAGCTGACCCTTGACCACGAAAAGCGCCGGACGATCAACCGGAAGCTGCATGCGATCCTGGCCGAGGAGAACCCCTACACCTTCCTGTGGTCGCTCACGAACTACGCCGCCTACCACAAGAAGCTGCGGCGCGTGGCCATACATCCGTACAAGTTCTTCTCCTTTGTGGATGAGTGGTTCATTCCCGAGGCGGAGCAGAAGTAAGAAAGAAGCGCAGAGAGCATGAGGCGCACAGGGCGGCTGCCCTTCGCGCCTTGCACTCTGCGCTTCTGCATGCTGCGGACCGGCAATCTATGAACCTTTCACGACTACGTCCCATAGCCCTGGTGCTGACAAGGGAACTGGTGATCACGGCGCTCCTGCTGCTCGGCGTGAGCTTCGTGGTCTTCGTCATCCTGTATCTTGCGCCGGGAGATCCCTTCAGCGTGCTGATCGAAGGGCAGCTCCCGTCCGAAGAGGCCCGCGCGGGAGCGCGCGAGGCCCTGGGGATATCATCGTCCTGGTATGCCCAGTACGTCACCTGGGTCACCCATATGCTGCAGGGGGATTTCGGCACATCCATCCGCACGGGACTGCCTGTGGCGAGCGAACTTGTTTTTGTCGGGTTCAATACGCTCATTCTGACGATCGGCTCCATGTTCGTCACGCTGCTTATTGCCGTGCCGATCGCGCTCTACTCCTCGGTGCGCGGCACGACGGCCCTTTCCTGGCCCCTGACCATGTTCGCCTACGTGGTCTCGGCGCTGCCGGTGTTCTGGCTCGGCTACATCGTCATTTACATTTTCATGCACCGCTTCGGCCTGTTTCCCCTCATGACGAGCTCGTCGCAGGGCTTCAGCTGGCTCTACGCCATGCTGCCCATCGTCGTGCTCGGCGTGGGCAACGGGACGATCAGCGAGGTCATCCGCTCCCTGCGCGACGAGATGGGGCGCGTCATGTCCGAGGACTATATCCGCACGGCCCGCGCCAAAGGGGCGTCAGTCTGGAAGCATTCTTTCAAAGAGGGATTCCTTATTCCCGTGACCGAGATCATTGCCGCAAAGATCCCCTTCATCCTGGGCGGGGCCGTGATCGTGGAGCAGGTCTTCAACTGGCCGGGCATGGGCAGAATGGCGTGGCAGGCGGCCCAGGACCGCGATTTTCCCGTGATCATGGGCATTGCCATGCTGGCGGCGGTCTTTGTGCGCCTGGGCAGCATGTTCCAGCGCGTGGTCTACGTGATGGTGAATCCCCGGGCGTCGAAGGAGTGAATGCGCACAGCGCAGAGGACGGCGGGCAGAGAGCAGACGGATTCACGCTCGATGCACGGTGCTCCCTGCGCAAGGCAGAACCTGTATGATGAAAAACTACTCTCAAAGAGCAGGCGAGATCGGGGATTTTTCGGACCTTCCCTTCTGGAAGAAGGCCGATGCCGTGGATCTGGCGTACGTGGGCTATGGCCTGCTGATCGTGACGCTCGTGGTCGTGTCCTATCTGCTCGGGGCCTTCCGGCTGCTGCCTCACGATCCGCATGACATCAGGCTCGACCTGATGATGGCGCCTCCGGGAACGGCAGGCCATCTGCTCGGCACGGACTTCATGGGGCGGGACATCTTCTCCCGCCTTATCGTGGGCATCCAGGCCTATTTTCTGCCCGGACTGCTGGCCGTGGCCATCTCGCTGATCGGCGGCAGCACGCTCGGCGTGCTGGCCGGGTACCGCGGCGGCAGGGCGGACACGGCCATCACGTACTTCACGAACCTTGTGGACTCCTTCCCGCGGCTCGTGCTGATCCTGCTGGTCATTGCGGCCTTCAAGCCGGACATCTACTACATCATGATCGTCGTGGGGATCACGAACATTCCCGTTGTCGCGTCGCTCGTGAAGGGGAAGATCCTTTTTCTGAAGCAGAAGAACTTTGTCGAGGCGGCCGTTTCACTCGGCCTGCCGGCCCGGACGATCATCCTGAAGCACATCCTGTGGTACAATTGCCGCTCGCTGCTGATCATCCAGGCGACGCTCGGCATGGGAGAGGCGATCCTCATGGAGACGAGCCTGAGCTACCTCGGGTTCGGCGTGCAGGAGCCGTCGCCGTCGTGGGGCAACATGGTCCAGGCGGGAGCCAATTACTTCATGCAGGGCAAGTTCTGGCCTTCCACGGCCCCTGCCCTCGCCATCCTGTTCACGATCATGGGGTTCCACCTGCTGGGCGACGGCCTCAATAACCTGCTGGAAGGCAAGAGGGGCAGATGACGAACGCGCCGCTCCTGAAAATAGAGGACCTTCGGACCTATTTTTATTCCCGCAGCAAGCAGGCCTTCATCCGCTCCGTTGACGGGGTGAACCTCGAGATCAAGAAGGGCGAGACCCTGGGCGTGGTGGGCGAGAGCGGCAGCGGCAAGAGCATCACAGCCCTCTCGGTCCTGGGCCTGATCAGCGGCGGGCCGGGTGTGATCGGCGGAAAGATCCTCTTCGGTTCGAACGGAGAGCAGAAGGACCTGCTCGACGGGCTCGACGGTTATGTTAAGCTGGGCCGGGAGCAGAACCGGATCATGCAGGTGAGCAAGGACGTGCTGGGGTGGGAGAAGCGCTCCGATGAGCTGATGCGGAAGGTCCGGGGCAAAGAGATCGCCATGATCTTCCAGAACCCCAAAGCGTCGCTCAATCCCTTCACCCCTGTCGGCAGGCAGATCACCGAGGCGATCCGGCTCCATACAAAGATCAAGGACGCCCAGGCGGCGGCTGAGCGTGCCATCTACTGGCTGAAGCGGGTCAAGATCGACTCGCCGGGGCTTCGCTTCAACAACTATCCCTACGGACTGTCGGGCGGCATGTGCCAGCGCGCGATGATCGCCATGGCCTTGGCCTGCGAACCGGCGCTGCTGATCGCCGATGAGCCCACAACGGGCCTTGACGCCACCATCCAGTCCAAGATCGTGGACCTTCTGGCGGAACTCAAGTCCGAGCTCGGCACCACGACCATGCTGATCAGCCACGACATCAGCGTCATTTCACGGCTCTCGGACAGCGTGGCGGTCATGTACGGCGGCACGGTGGTGGAGTACGGCCCTGCGCGCGACATCCTGGCAGCATCGTTCACTTCAAAGCATCCCTACACCACGGCGCTGCTCGCCTCCATTCCCGGCGAGGAGCACGTGCGGGACAAGGCAGCCCTCCAGGCCATTGAAGGAGACGTGCTGGATACGATCAACATCCCCGCGGGCTGCCGGTTCTACGCCCGCTGCAACCGCGTTACCCCCAAGATCCGCGAGAAGTGCGAAGGCCGCGAACCGGACCTGCGCGAGATCGGGGGGCCACCGGGCGCGGTGCTGGCTGTATTTTGACTGAAAAAGCGTTGTCTCTCGCAAAGGAGCAAAGGGCGTGGAGAAACGCGAGAGATGAGATTGAAAAAAAGTGTCTTTAACGCCGCGATCTCTTCGTCTCCGTGGGGAAATTAGGTTGTTATGCCGAAAACGATCCTGGAAGTCATAGACCTGAAGAAGCACTTCTTCCACCAGAAGGGGCTCTTTTCCGCCTTCAGCGGCGATGAGCGCCGCATCCCGGCTGTGGACGGGGTGAGCTTCTATCTCAAGGAGAACGAGACCGTGGGCCTCGTGGGCGAGTCCGGCTGCGGCAAGACCACCATCGGACGGACCGTGCTTCGGCTTGCCGCGCCCACGTCAGGCAGGATCCTCTTCGATGACGCGGACATAACCACGGCGACAACGGAGCAGCTCAGGAAGCTCCGGGGCCAGATGCAGATGATCTTCCAGGACCTGGACGCGGCGCTCAACCCGAAGATGCGCATCCGCAGCATCCTGCGGGAGGCCATAACAGTGCATCACAAGGTGAGCGACGAGGAGGCGGACCGGCGCATCGGTGAGTTGCTGGAGCAGGTAAACCTCAAGAAGAGCAAGCTGTCAAACTTCCCGCACGAACTTTCCGGCGGCGAAAAGCGGCGGGTGGGGATCGCCCGTGTGCTGTCCGTGGGGCCGCGGCTCATCGTGGCCGACGAGCCCACCAGCGCCCTGGACGTGTCCATCCAGGCCCAGGTGGTGAACCTTCTGCGGGACCTGCAGAAGCGCCTCGGCCTTTCCTATCTGTTCATCTCCCACGATCTGCGCGTTGTGGAGCTGATCAGCCACAAGGTGGCGGTCATGTATCTCGGCAAGATCGTCGAGATGGGCCTTTCCGGCCGCATCGCAAACGCCCCGAAACATCCCTATACGCACATCCTCTGGTCCTCCCTCGTGGAGAAGCAGAGCAGGGAGTCTTCCAGCGCGACCCGGAACACCCAGTCCGGCATCTGGGGCGTCTTCGACTTTGAGCGCCCCTATTCGGGCTGCCGCTTCGCTCCCCGCTGTCCCGTGTACGAGTCCCAGGGACGGCCCTCGGTCTGCACCGACCCGGCCAGCGAACCGCTGCTGCGCGACATCGGCGACGGCCATCAGGTGGCCTGCCACTTCCCGCTGTAATTTCATCCCTGTTCATTCCCGGCAGCCGGAGCTGTCACGGATCAGCGTCCCCGGCTGTTTCTGGTCCATGCAGCAGCCCTATGCAAAGCGGGTAATTAATGCTATAGTATCAACATGTCGTTTGGACGTTCCTGGATAGTTATTGCAGTGCTGTCAGGCATGCTTTCGGGCGGACCGGCCGAAGGAGGCAGCCTGGAATGGCTCATCGTCGAGCATGGCCCGCGCGATAGCGGGAAGATCGCCCTCACCTTTGACGCCTGCCCCACCGGCATGTCCGATGAGTATGATCAGAAGGTCATCGAGATCCTGCGCCGCGAGCAGGTGCCGGCCACCCTCTTCCTGAGCGGCAAATGGGTCCGAAGGAATCCCGACAAGGCTAAACTGCTGGCCGACCACCCGCTCTTCGAGCTGGCCAATCACAGCTATCACCATCCCCACATGACGAAGATCACGGACGCTCGCCTCGTCACGGAACTCCTGACGACGCAGGAGGACATCGTGAAGCTCACCGGCAGACAGCCGCGCTTTTTCCGGCCGCCCTACGGCGAGGTGGACGAACGCGTGGCGCGGCATGCAGCCGCGGCCGGGCTCGTGACGGTGCAGTACGATCTGGCGTCCGGCGATCCTGACCCGAACCTTTCGGCGAAGGCGATCATCAGGCGCGTGCTGCAAAAGGCGCGGGGCGGGAGCATCATCGTGTTTCACATGAACAAGCGGGGCTGGCGGACGGCTGAAGTCCTGCCTGAGATCATTGCAGGACTCCGGAAGAAGGGGTATGCACTGGTCACCGTTGAAGAGATGCTGGCGGCGAGGGGAGCAGCGGCGCGGACGCGGGATGCGTCGCTTCCCCCGGGGCAGGAACCTTCCGCAACGGACGTTCCTGCGGCCGGAGGAGCAGCGCAGCCCGTGAGGCCGGTCATTTCTTCAGGGTCTGCTGCAGGCGGGTGAGCCACACGATGTGGCTCTTTTCCTCATCAATAACGGCATCCAGGGCGGCCTTTTCGCTCACTGCAGACCGCAGCCCCATGAAATAGAGCAGCGTTTCCTTCTCAAAACCCATGGCGAACTGCACGGCCTCGCGCGGCGTCTTGATCCCTTCCAGGGAGGGGAGCGACTTCCCTTTGCCCAGGAAGAATTCCGATTCAACGAAGGCCCGCATGTAATCACTCACCTCTTCCCACTGGGCTGGCTCCGGTGCGTTCTTGGCCATTTTCTCCTGCAGGTCCGCGAAGGTCCGCTCGTGCACTTTTTCTTTTGACGCGAGCGTGGTGAAGAGCTTCGCAAGCTCGGGCTGCTCCCTGAACTTTTCGGCCATGGCCGTATAGAACTGGAAGCCGAGCCGCTCCGTCTGGAGCGCCATTTCGATTACTTCTGCGATCGAGTACCTGGTCATGAGAATCCTCCTTCTGTGATGCCTCCCTTGGGACAAAATAATAGCCCTTCGTGCCGGGAGTGTCAATTAAATAAATTCCAATTCCGGAACATGCGTAGTCACTCAGGTCAGCCGCCCGCTCTGTCGTTTAGCGTGCCATAAAAAAACGCCGAAACTTCAACAGCACAAGTGTTTTATACCCTCAGCGCTTTCGGTACGCAGGCGCTTGCACTCCATGTCCACAGCGCCTGTCGTTCAAAGCTGACCTGAGTACCTGAACAGTTCAAAATTCAGTCTTTCTATTGCAGAAATCCCGCTCCTGTGTTACTATGCGGTCCTATGCGGACCTTCGTTGCATGTCTGCTCGCGGCCCTGCTGGCAGCTCCCCACGCGGCACCGGCGGCCGGAAACGACCTCTCCGTCAAGGGTGTGCGCTATTTTTCCTACCCCACGTTCACGCGCGTGGTCTTCGAGATCGAAGCTGCCGCGCCCTATGTTCTGAACAGGACCGACGACGGACGGGGGATCGTCTTCACGGCCTATGACGGGCGGTTCGCCGTGGCAGCGTCGCTGCCCGCGATCAATGACGGTGTGGTCAGGTCCCTGGAAGTGAAGCGTGACGCGGCCCGGCCCTATGTGTTCGTTCACCTCGACACGGCGGCCGGGGAGGTGAAGGACTTCGTGCTGCGCGGTCCCGACCGCATCGTGCTTGACATATCACGCAAGGCCGCTGCGCCGGTTCCGCCTGTTCCTTCCCCGCCGGCATCGGCGCCTGCCGCTGTGCCGCCTTCTCCGGCCGCAGCGGTCCCCCCGCAGCCGCCAGCCCCGCCGGCGCAGTCGAAGATGGTGGTAGTCCTGGACCCCGGCCATGGCGGACGGGAAGCGGGGATCGTGACGGCCCACGGCTATGAGAAGGCGAAATCCCTTGAGCTGGCGCTGGCGATAAAGAAAGAACTGAAGAAACTGCTGCCCGACGCGGCCGTCGTGCTGACGCGGGACAGGGACGTGGCCGTCTCGCTCGCCGGACGCGCAGCAGCATCGAACGCTGCCGGCGCGGCGCTGTTCATCAGTCTGCATTTTTCGACGGGCAAGGACGCGCAGGTGTACATTCTCGGCGTGAGCGAGGGAGGCGGTTCCCGGCCCCGTTCGGCGCCCAGGGATTTTCTGGGACTGGAGGCGGAAACAGGAAAACGGGAAACGCTCTGGGGAAGCCAGCAGCAGGCCCATGCAGCCGAGAGCAGCAGCCTCGGAAGGGCCGTCTCGCAGCAGTTGACGGGCAGGAGCGACCGGGGGCCGGCACAGGCGCCTTTGGCCCTTCTCAGCGCAGTGGACGCTCCGGCCGTTCTGGTGGAGGTCGGATTCGAACAGAACAGGGCGCGCGCGGCCGAGGCCATCGCACGCGGGGTGGAGGCCTATGCCGGAAAACGTCGATAGGCGCATCGAGAGCAGCAATCGTGTACTCTTCGTTCTGATCATTGTACTCGCTGCTTTTGCTTTCACCGGGCTCTATCTCTGGTCCCGCATGGAGGCCCCTGCGCCGACGCAGTCTGATGGGGCGGGGACCTCGCCTGCGCCGGCGCCCCTGGTGAGCCCCGCCGAGCCGCTGCCGGTCATGATGTTCTTTCCTTCCGGCGCTGCGCTGGTTCGAGAGTCCCTCTCCGTCACGCGGCAGTACGATGCCCAGTCCCAGGCGCGGGAGGCCGTCGCCGCGCTGCTGACGAGCCCCAAGGCATGGCAGGCGCCGCTGCTCAGGAACCTCAGGCTATCGGCCCTCTATCTTGATGCGTCGGGCACGGCCTACGTCGACCTGGCCCCGGCCGGCAGGGACCGCGATTTCCGCGGCTCCGTGAGGGACGAGCTGCTTGCCGTGTACGCTGTCGTGAACACGCTGACGCAGAATTTTGAGGAAGTGAAGCAGGTCCATCTGCTGATCGACGGCCGGGAGGCGGAGACGCTTGCAGGGCACATCGACCTTGCAGAATTCTTTCGTGCCAGGCCGGACCTGGCCGGGCAGTAGGAACAGCCACGTATGCAAAAGGCAATCGGCATCTTTGACTCAGGCATCGGCGGGCTGACCGTTGCGCGGGAGGTCATAGCGAAGCTCCCGCATGAGAACATCATCTATCTCGGCGATACGGCGCGCGTTCCCTACGGCATCCGCTCGCCCGAGACCGTTACGCGCTACAGTTTCGAGAACACGCAGTTTCTCCTGAAGCAGGAGATCAAGGTGCTCGTCGTTGCCTGCAACACGGCGTCGGCCGTCAGCCTCGCGGCGGTAAAGAAGGAATTTCCCATGCCCGTGATCGGCGTGCTCGAGCCCGGCGCCCGCGCCGCCGTCTCCGCAACGAAGACCCGAAGGATCGGCGTGATCGGCACGGAGGCCACGATCGGCAGCGGCGCCTATGAGCGCGCGATCAGGTCCCTGGACCCGGGCGCGGAGTTCTTCGGCCTGGCCTGTCCGCTCTTCGTGCCCCTGGCCGAGGAAGGCTGGACGGAGAATGAGGTGGCTGAGCTCGTCGGTTCCATCTATCTCGGGCCGCTGCGGGAGAAGCGCATTGATACGCTCGTGCTCGGGTGCACTCATTACCCGCTCCTGAAGACGGTGATCGGAAAGATCATGGGGCCCGGGGTGGCGCTTATCGACTCGGCGGTGGAGACGGCCGCAGAAGTTGCGGGCGTGCTGGAGAAGCTGAACTGGGTGCGGAAGGGACCGGGACCGGGCACGCGGAAATATTTTGTCACCGATTCACCGGCGCGGTTCGAGCGCATCGGCAAACGCTTTCTCAGCGATGCGGCCGTTACCGCAGAACAGGTGCAGGTGGGCGGAGCATAGCGGGCGGCCCGGTACGGGGGAATGAGCAAGGGGGGGGCATGCTGAAAAGGGACTGCGACTATACCAGAAAATCTCTTCGCAAGTATCTTCTGGGGCACCTGTTCACGCATGAGCAGAAGAAGATCGACAAGCACCTGAAGAAGTGCGCCTTCTGCAGCACTGAATACCAGGCGCTGCGTCGTTCCGCTGAGACCAGGAAGCTTTTAAAGGACATTACGCCGCCCGAGGGCGTTGTCCAGCGGGTGAAGGCGGGGGTGTCGGTTCTGTCGGTCCTGAAGCGGCTGCTGTACCGTCCCTTCTGGATAGCCGGATTCCTGGCTGCCGCGGCCGCAGTGTACCTGTACGTCATTGCTCCGCTCTATCATGACCGCGAGCTCGAGAGCATCGAAGCTGCAGCTCCCCCAGCTCCCCAGGCAGCGCCTGCAGAGCCTGCCGCTGCCGAGGCCCCGGCGCAGAAGCCGGAGCCTGCGCCTGCCCGGCCGGCCCCTGCGCCGCAGGCCCCCACACGGGAGCCGCTTGTGGTCACGATCACCGTCGAGGACGAGGCATCGGCAATATCGCGCATCAATTCGGTGATGCAGGGCCATGCCGTGCTCCGGAACAGGAGATTTTCCGCTTCCGAGCGGGAGATCGCCGGCAGCCTCACCTCCAAGGAGCTTCTGACGTTTTTCAGCCGGATAGAGTCGGCCGGCCGGATCCGCTATCAGCGGTCGGCCCTCGAGTCATTTCCCGCCGCCGAATCCCTTCCCTTTGTGCTGCGGCTGATCACTGCCCCGGCTGCCCCGAAAGCAGCAGCGCCTGAGCAGCCCGCAGCGCAGAAGCCGGCGCCGGCAGCTCCGGCGGAGCAGGCGCCGCAGCCCTCTGCGGCGAGGCCCTGAAGCGGCAACGGCAGAGGTGGCGATGTCCCGAACCGGAACAGCCGATGATCCGTCATACCAGGAAACGATCGAGTATCTCTACGGCCTGCAGAAGCACGGGATAAAGCTCGGCCTGGACAACAGCCGCACCCTCATGGAGCTCCTGGGCGATCCCCACCGGCGGTTCCGTTCCGTCCATATCGCCGGAACGAACGGCAAAGGCTCCACCGCCGCTTATCTTGCTTCCATGCTGCGCACCGCTGGACTTCGCACGGGCCTGTATACGTCGCCGCATCTCGTCAGCTTCACCGAACGAATCCGCATCGATACTGTCCGCATCTCCGAAGCCCGGGTCGTTGAACTGGCCGGGCGCGTGCGTTCAGCCTGCCGGGCAGCCTCGCTTCCCCAGGGCCGGGGAGCGCTGAATCCCACCTTTTTCGAAGTTACCACCGCTATGGCCTTCACTTACTTTGCCCAGGAAGGCGTCGACATCGCCGTCATCGAGACGGGCATGGGCGGCAGGCTTGATTCCACGAATGTTGTCTCGCCGCTGCTGTCAGTGATCACGAACATCGACCTGGAGCATACGGAGTTTCTGGGCACCACGCTGCAGCAGATCGCAGCCGAGAAGGCGGGGATCATCAAACCCGGAGTTCCTGTTGTAACGGGGGTCGTGCAGCCCGAGGTGATCACCGTGGTCGAAAACCGGGCCCGTGAAGCAGGTGCTTCACTCTACAGGCTGGGCAAGGACTTCAGCGCACACGAGGTGTCCGGCCGGGAGGCGGGGCAGGACTTTGTGTATCAGGGCACCACGGGGGCCCGCTCACGAGTCTCCATCGCCCAGCTCGGGCGATATCAGGTGGACAACGCCTGTCTTGCCCTCGCCGCAGCGGAATGCCTTCAGGCAGCAGGCATTGCACTGACGGGGGAGCAGATCCGGACGGGGCTTGCGCAGGCCCGCTGGGAGGGGCGTCTTGAGCGCGTCGCGGTCCGGCCCGATATCTACCTTGACGGCGCCCACAATCCGGCCTCGGCAATGGTACTTGCCCGGACCGTGGCGGAGATGAAGAAATCCTACGGCAGGATGATCCTTGTTATGGGCATCCTGGCCGACAAGGACTGGCGCGGCATTGCAGCGGCGCTCCTGCCCTTGGCTGATTCGGTCATCGTGACGCGGCCCGCTTATTCCCGGGCACTGGACGTGGAGCGGCTGGCTGCCGAAGCCGGCGCCGGCGGCGCTCCGGTCAGCGCGGCGGCCACTGTTGCAGAGGCCCTTGCCGCAGCGAAGGCAGCGGCGTCAAGCGGCGACCTCATCCTGGTGACCGGCTCCCTGTATGTCGTGGGGGAGGCGCGGGAGGCGCTCGTTCCCGAGAACAGCGGCGCTGCAGCGCTCAAAGGGCTGACAGGATGAGCGGGACTGAGAAGCCTGCGGCATGCCGCATAAAAGAATGATGAGCGCGACCGTGCCATGGAGACCATGAAAAAGATCATCGCACTATTCCTGCTTCCCGCGGGTCTTCTGCTGGGGCCGTTCGATGCAGCCCGCGGCCAGGAACCGACAGGCAAGATCCCCGTAACCGTAAAGGCGGACAAGCTGGACTACGACCGCACGTCCGACCGGTACATTGCCGTGGGCAATGTGAGGATCGAGCAGGAGGGGCTGCTGCTCGAAGCGGAGAAGATCGTTCTGGACAACCGGAGCGGTGATGCGCTTGCCGAGGGTTCCGTCTACTTCAGGGACAAAAGCGGCGTGCTGCGCGCCGAGAAGCTCCAGATGAACATCAACACGAAGTCAGGGCTCATCTACCAGGGCGACCTCTTCATGGCCAAGGACAATTACCACCTGAAGGGAGAGCGGATCGAGCGGCTGGGAGAGAGCGTTTATCGGATCGAGAACGGCAGCTTCACTACCTGTGATGAAGAGGAATGGTACCTGAAGGCGCGCGAGATCAATGTGGATATGAACCGCTATGCCACGGGCAGCGGCGTGTCCTTCAACATGGCGGGAGTGCCCCTGTTTTACACACCCTACCTGCTCTTCCCGGTCCGGCGCCAGTCGGGGCTGCTGATCCCCGAAGCGGGATTCAGCAGCAGTGAAGGCTTTCTGATGAAGAATGCGCTGTTCTGGGCGATCTCCGATTCCCGGGACATGACCTTCTATTCAGACTATCGTGACCGGCTGGGCCACGGCACGGGCATCGAGTACCGATACGTAGCTTCCCGCGACTCGTCAGGCAAGGCCTTTTATAAGTATTTCGATATCCGTGATTCCGACCAATATCTCTGGGAGTTCTCACTGCAGCACCGCGAGGAATTCGCCGAAGACCTGTCGGCCCGCGTCGACATCAATCAGGTGAGCGACGATTTCTATTATCGAAGGTTGGAGAAGAAGCTCGAACTCCGATCCCGGCCCTACATTGATTCGAATGCCTTCTATGTGGAGCGGTGGAACACGGCATCGCTTTATCTCGCAGGCCAATATTCGACGGACCTCACCAGCCCGAACGACACGACGATCCAGAAACTGCCGGAGCTGCGCTATACGATCTTCCAGGAGCACATGGTCGGGCCCCTGCATCTGAGCTTTGACGGCTCGGCGGTGAATTTTTCCCGGCAGTTGGGCAGCGGTCTGCGGCGCGCCGACTTTGGGCCCCAGCTTTCAGCCCTTTTCGGCAGGAGCGGCCTGAGCTTCGCTCCGCGGGTGGGTGTGCGGGCGACCTTCTATGACCAGGGGGAGACGACGGCCGAGCCTGTGGAGAGGAAGTATTTCTTCGGCGGCGCCGACATGAATGTCCGGCTTTCGCGCGTCTACGGCGCCGAGAGCGCGTCCGGCATAGGCAAGATCCGGCATTCCATCGAGCCGACGGTTTCCTATAACTATATTTCCCGCATCGACAGGCTGGAAATTCCCCAGTTCGATGCCGTAGACGCCGTGAGCGCCGAGAACCTCATGACTTTAGCGCTCATTAACCGGCTGACCGCCCAGTACCGCGAAGGCGCCGCTGTCCGGACCTATGACATGCTCATCATGCGATTCTCCCAGTCCTACGACCTGCATATTGCGAGAAACGGAACGCTCCCTGACGACCAGACCCGGTCGGCCCTGCGCGGCGAGGTGTACCTGCGCACGCCGAAGCTTCTGACCTTGTCGGCCAACGGCGAATACGATACCTATATCGACCGGTTGAAATCTTCATCGGAAAGCGTGGCCGTCACCGGGGCGGTGGTCAACTTCGATGTAACGCATCGGTATCTTCGGGACCCGCGCACAGAGTTCCTTATAGGCGGAGTGGGAGCAAAGCTCGGGAAGTGGACCGTCGGCGCCAGGCTCTGGCATGATCTCGAGAACCACGCCACCACCCAGGAGGAATACCGGGCCCAGTATGGGTCCCAGTGCTGGGGTATTGGCGTGGCCTACGTTTCGAAGCCCGGCGAGACGCAGTATCTTTTTTCTCTTGAGCTGAAGGGGATAGGGGCAGCGAAGTTCTGACAAGAGGCAGAGAGCAGAGAGATTCATACTCTATGCCCCATGCCCAATGCACAAATCCCGATGCGACGACAGGGGGTCTTCATGCCGGATGAGATGGTGGTGCTGGTCACGGCGAGTTCTGAGGAGGAGGCTGCCAGGATAGCCCGGGTGCTGGTGGATGACCGCCTTGCGGCATGCGTAAACATTCTGCCGGGTATTCGGTCGATCTATTTCTGGGACAACAAGGTGCAGGACGAGCGGGAATCGCTCATGATCTGCAAGACCAGGCAGCCTCTCTTCGAAAAGGTCATGAAACGGGTCAAGGAGCTTCATTCCTACACCGTTCCCGAGATCATCGCCCTTCCCATTGCCGCGGGGTCAGCGGAGTATCTCCGCTGGGTCCAGGAGACCACGAAAGAATAGTGTCGACGGGGCTCGAACAAGGCAGGGTATCGCCAATGTCAAAGAGCCCCTTTGTTTCCGTTCAGGACGAGCGCTCGCGTTCTTGTCCCAGCGCGATGCAGTTGCCAGGGCGGCCACAATAGTGCGGCACAAAAGGGACACTATATATGGTAAGTGACGGAAAAACAGGCACAATATGTCGATGCAGCACAAGTTTTTTTGGAATAATTTTTTTACAAGTTCTTGACATTACAGCCTGTTTTTGATAATTTCTATGCAGCTATTTTTGCGCCTGTTCGGGGGTAAGATGAAGGATAAGAAAGTCAGAAAGCCCGGGAAAAAAGAGTATTTTACCTTCATGTTCGTGCCAGGCCCCAATGACCCCGTACGCACCCTCAGCATTTCAAAGACGGTCTTCAAGAGCGTCTTCTTTTCCCTCTTCGGCATCTTCCTGCTGTCCCTCTATCTGCTCTACGAGTACAACTACGCCAAGGACAAGGTCTGGGAGTTGCGCGCTGTTCGCGAGGAACTGATGCAGCAGAAGACGGAAGTGCAGACCTTCGCCCTTGATCTTCTTGATTACAAGCGGCAGATGTTCCGCCTCCGCGACCTTGACACGAAGCTTCGCCGCGCCGTCAGCCTGGGACCCCGCGACAAGGCCCAGCAGGTGCTCGGCATCGGCGGCCCTGATGAGCTCGGCATCCAGAACCTGACGAACCTGGGCGAGAAGAAGCAGGACGACGCGCTGAAGGAAATGCGCCATGAACTGGTGCAGCTCAAGTCGGCGGCCATGAAGCAGGAAGCCAGCCTGCAGATGCTGATCGAGTATTTCGAGGACAAGCGCTCCCTCTTCGCATCCACGCCGACGATCTGGCCGGTGCGGGGATGGGTCACGTCGCACTTCGGCAACCGGACCTCCCCCTTCAGCGGCATTGTGAAGCTGCACGAGGGCATCGATATCGCGGCCCAGACGGGAACGCCGATCGTTGCGCCTGCCGACGGCGTGGTGCTCAAAGCCGGCTTCGGCACGGGCTACGGCAACATGGTGGAGATCAGCCACGGCTACGGCATCAAGACGATCTATGCTCATAATTCTCGGTTGAACGTGAAGGCAGGGCAGCGGGTGAAGCGCGGAGAGACCATCGCGTTTCTGGGCGATTCAGGCTCCAGCACGGGTCCCCATCTTCACTATGAAGTGCGCGTGAACGGCATTCCCGTCAATCCGTCGAGATACATGCACTAAGAAAGGGACTCTCC
The DNA here is from genome assembly GCA_037447195.1 of Nitrospirota bacterium. Lineage (GTDB taxonomy): Bacteria > Nitrospirota > UBA9217 > UBA9217 > UBA9217 > GWC2-57-13. Next base: position 14,984 of record JBBIHD010000026.1, read on the forward strand.
CGAGATACCCATCCCGCCAGAGCACATTCCTATGAGTTCATACCCATTTCAATATACTACTGAAGCTGTCCGGGGAAGAAGGCGTCGGGGGACGTGGTGATGCTTCTTCTCAAGTTGGTTAAATCGTCTTCCGGCTGCGGCGACGTGTTGACGGCTGCTGCGGAGCGGAACCAGGCAAGGAGGGAGTAGTATCATGTCGACTACGAACGGGAAAGTGAAGTGGTTCAACGAAGCGAAGGGGTATGGTTTCATCGAGCCTGATGGAGGCGGCCGCGACGTGTTCGTGCACTACTCGGCCATCCAGGGCGAAGGGTACAAGACGCTGTCCGAGGGCCAGCTCGTGGAGTTCGAGGTCACCCAGGGAGAAAAAGGCCCGCAGGCGGCAAATGTGAGCAAGGCTTCCTGATGATAAGCAACCGGGACGGCGCACTGCCGTCCCTTGCTGTTTAGAAGGCTGGAAGCGGTATGGCAAACAGGACGACGGTCTGATCCATTCATCGGCCCCGAAGGTTTTCCCCCATCTTCGGGGCTTTTTATTTTTTGACGTCCGACCGGACGTCAGATGATCTTGTCTCAGCAGGGCAGGTAATTGATGTCGTAGCCGTTGCTCTTGAAGGAGAGCCGGAGTTCCTTCCGCTCGCCGGGAGTCATGGCCGTAAAGAGCTCTTTCACCTTCTCCCCCGACCGCTCGGGTGTGCAGTTGAACCGGTAGAAACGCTCCTTCATGTCCGCGGACAGATGCGTGCCCGAAAGGACCTTCTGCAGATCGCCGGAGTCGCACAGCATGACCTGCAGGGACTTTGCATTGCTTTCGAGGAAATAACCCTGTCCATCCTTGCTCACCAGGAACGTTGACGAGCAGCCTGCTGCAAGCAGGGCTGCAGCTGCAAGAGCGAATACGAGCATCCTGTTCATAGAGAACCTCCCCTGTTCCGCAGAACGCGGAATTAAAACGCAACAACTAAGAAATGCAACTTACTTTGCTTGTGTCAGGCCGAAAATCCTGTCCTTGATCTCCTGCGCGTTCCAGTCCTTTTCGCCGATGTACCGATCTACGATCAGTCCCTTTTTGTCGATCAGAAAGCTCATGGGAAGCGCCAGGACCGCGTAGGCGTCAAAGTAGATCTCCTTGTCCGGGTCCATCAGGACCGGAAAGGCGAGCTTGTTCTTGTTGATAAAGGACCGCACGGGCTTTTCGGACTGGTCGATGGAAATGGCTATCACCACGAAGCCGTCCTTCCTGTACGCTTCGTAAAGGCTGTTGAGCGAGGGCATCTCAGCGCGGCAGGGGCCGCACCAGGTGGCCCAGAAGTTCACGAGAACGACCTTGCCCGCAAAATCGGACAGGTTTACCGTCTTTCCGCTCACGTCCTTTAGTTCGAAGGGAGGCGCCACCTTGCCCGGCTCAGTGCCGTAGTCAGCAGGTC
>JBBIHD010000027.1:0-16006 GCA_037447195.1 Nitrospirota bacterium
TGCACGCTCACAGCGCCTATCGCTCAAGGCTGACCTGAGTACCTGAGCAGTTACGGTTTTTCTTCGTGCCTTTGCGGCTTTGTGTGAAAATGAGCTGAGCAGTTACAAGCAAAGAACTAACCATGCGCACCAGGGAGGCACAGGGGGAAGTGATATGGCAGACCTGCAAAAGCTCGAAAAGCTGGCGAAACTGATCCGCTACTGGAGTCTCGCGACAACAACGGAAGCGGGGTCCGGGCATCCGTCCTCATCCCTTTCGGCGGCCGATCTGATGACGGCGCTGCTGTTCGGCGGGACCTTTCGCTTTGACGCGGACCGGCCGAAGCATCCCAATAATGACCGGCTCATTTTTTCCAAGGGCCACGCGTCTCCTCTGTTCTATGCCCTCTGGGCCGCCGCGGGAAAGGTGACCGAGCAGGAGCTGATGACGCTCAGAAAGTTCGGCAGCCCCCTGGAAGGCCATCCCACTCCTGCGTTCTCCTATACGGAAGCTGCGACAGGCTCGCTGGGCCAGGGCCTGTCGATCGGCGTCGGCATGGCGCTGAACGCGAAATATATTGATAAGCTCGCCTATCGCACCTATGTGCTGTTGGGCGACAGCGAGATGGCCGAGGGGTCCCAGTGGGAGGCCATGGAGATCGCCGCATACTACAGGCTGGACAACCTTGTCGGCATCATTGACGTGAACGGGCTTGGACAGCGCGGCGAGACCATGGAGGGTCATGATCTGGACAGGTATGGGAAAAAAGCGGCGGCCTTCGGGTGGGAGCCGATCATGATCGACGGGCATCAGATGCCGCAGATCCTTTCCGCCTATGAACAGGCGGGCAGGGTCCGCGGCAAGCCCGTCATGATCATCGCGAAGACCGAGAAGGGAAAAGGCGTATCGTTCATCGAGGGTAAGAACGGCTGGCACGGCAAAGCCCTCAAGAAGGACGAGCTCGCGTCCGCGCTGGCGGAGCTGGGCGCCGTGGACGCCGGTGTCCGCGGCGCCATGCCGATGCCTGACGATGCAACGCCGGCCGTCAGGAAGGCCGGGAATGCCGCAGCGGTCTCCTACGCTTCGGACAAGCCCGTCTCCACGAGGCGCGCTTACGGCGCAGCGCTCGAGCGCATCGCTGCCCGCTACCCGGAGATCGTGGTGCTGGATGCCGAGGTGGGCAACTCGACCTATGCGGAACTCTTTCAGCGGTCCTATCCGGACCGGTTCTTCGAGATGTTCGTGGCGGAGCAGAACATGGTCGGCGCCGCCCTGGGCCTCTCGCTGCGGGGCAGGGTCCCCTTTGTTTCCACCTTTGCCGCCTTCCTGACGCGGGCCTTCGACCAGATACGGATGTGCCGCTATTCCGAGGGGAACATCACCTTCTGCGGGTCCCATGCCGGCGTATCCATCGGCGTGGACGGATCATCGCAGATGGGCCTTGAGGACATCGCCATGTTCAGGACCCTGCTGAACAGCGTGGTCCTCTATCCCTCGGACGCCGTGGCAGCTGAGAAACTGGTGGAAGAGGCGGCACAGCACCGGGGGATCGTCTACCTGCGCACGACACGGGAGGACACGCCTGTTATTTACCCTGCTGAAGAAGCATTCCCGATCGGGGGCAGCAAGGTACTGAAACGGAGCGAGCAGGACGCGGCCACGGTGGTGGCGGCGGGCATAACGCTCCATGAAGCGCTGGCAGCGCACGAAGAACTGAAAAAGGACGGCATCCTGATCGGCGTCGTCGACCTCTACAGCATCAAGCCGCTGGACCGGGAAGCGCTTGACGGCGCGGTCCAGGTGTCGAAGAACATCATTACCGTCGAAGACCACTATGCGGAAGGCGGCATCGGGGAGGCCGTCAGGACCGCTCTGGCCGGGACCGGCGCGGAGGTCCATTCGCTGGCCGTGCGCGCGATGCCGAAGAGCGGGCAGCCGCGGGAACTGCTCGACTACGAAGAGATATCGGCCAAATCCATAGTGAGAAAAGTAAAGGAGCTGCTTTGAGGCCTTAGGCGCTTACGCCTATAACATCGACAAAAGATTGTCGATGTTTGAAACGAATTAAATGAAAAAAGCAGGAACATATCGCGCAGAGTCGCCAAGCTCGCAAAGAAAGGCAATATCAGCGGGTTTAAAACCCACGACGTAAGGTTTTCTTGGCGTCCTTCGCGGCTGTGCGTGAGACGCCTTTGAATTTTTTTGTTATTTCTGCCCCGAAGGGGGCCCTGTCTGCCGGGCGATGGCCCGGTCGGCATAGCGAAAGAATGAGCGCGCAATTCTTCCTGTCCCGCTATAATCCTCTCCGCACCTTGACAATCCGGAATGAGCTGTTATGCTTGAGCAATCAGCCCGGAGAATGCCATGGCGCAGGGACCATCACAGAGGATCCTTATCGTCGATGACGACGAATTCAGCCTCAAACTCATGGAAAAGTATCTCACGGCGGCAGGACATGAAGTGGCCAAGGCCCGCGATGGGGCCCAGGCCCTGACCCTGCTGGGCCAGGAGGACTTCGGCCTGCTGATCACCGATCTCAGCATGCCGAGGATCGGCGGTGTCCGGCTTCTGGAAGAAATGCGGAAGCGGAAGCCCATCCCCGCGATCGTGGTCACGGCAAGCGACATTGATTCAAGCGCTCAGCGAAGTTCGCTGGCGGCCGGGGCGCTCACCTTCCTGGTCAAGCCCCTTGATCGGGAAGAGCTGCTGGACATTGTGCAGCGTGCGCTCGGAAAGGCGGGTTCGTAGCAGGATGGAGCGGGAGAAACGCGCCGTACTTATGGTGGACAGCAGCTCCTCCATGCTGTTCTATCTCGGGATGCTGCTGACGCGCCTGGGGTATGCAGTTTCCACCACCAAGACCGCTGAGGAGGCTTTTCGCATGATGGACCAGGAAACGCCTTCGCTGGTGATCTCCGAGGTGACGCTGCCGAAGATGAACGGCATCAACCTCCTGCGCCGCATGAAGGACGCCCCCCGCCTGAAGATGATCCCCGTCATCATCCTGACGGGAGAGACGGACCCGGGGATAAAAGACACCTGCCTGCGGGCCGGCTGCGCGGCCTATCTGGGAAAGCCCGTGGAGCCCGACGTCCTGTACCGGTCCATCCAGAGCGCCACGGAAGCGGCGCCCCGCCAGTATATCCGCCTCGCGGCGTCGCTCAGGGTCAGTGTCGGCGACGGCTCGGTCCTGGGAGGCACGGCCAGGACGGAGTATGCCACGGCCATCTCCGAAGGAGGACTGTATGTCAGGACCTTCTATCCCCAGCCGCGGGACACGCTCACACCGGTGACCCTTGTCCTGGAAGACCGCGAGATCTCGGCAAAAGCCGTGGTGCTGTACAGTTTTTCCGTGGGGGAGGGGCCATTCAAAGAGCCGGGCATGGGGATGAAATTCACTTCGATCTCCGAGGAGGACCGGCAGGCCATCAGGGAATTCATCAAGCGGCAGCTGACAAGCGATATATCGCTTGCCGACCAGCCTCGTGCCTGAGATCAGCGGGCCCGCGTGGTCCTGCTCCTGGCTGAAGAGCGGGGCTTGGGCCGCAGGTCCCGGATCTCTTCCGGCTTCGGCCCGCTGGCCGGCGCAAGGGTGGTGTGGGCCGCCGGCGGCGCGGTCAGTTCGCCCATGTTGGGAGGCGGTGCAGGAGACGGCGGCGGGTCCGGTGAGAAGGGCTGTTTCAGTTCGATATATCCCGCCCAGTAGGAGTAGGCGCCGGCGCCGAGCAGGAGGGCAAGGATCAGGCCGCCGGCAATGAGAGCTTTCTTCAGCAGCCCCCGCTTCGGGACCCTGGTGATCACCATGGTCTCGCTCTCCGGAGGGGCCTCGAACACGTTCATGCCCACCAGGTAATCGGATATCCGCTTGAGCGACGCCGACTTGTTCGTTCTTCCCGCGATGCGTTTGCCCAGCGCCCTGCCCAGGTCCAGTATGGAATCGTACCGCCAGTTCGCCTTCTTTCTCAGGGTCTTCTTGATGATACGCTGCAGCCTCCGGGGGATGCGCCGGTTGATGCTGCGCGGCGAGCGGAAGCGGTCCTTCAGGATCTTGGTGCTGACCGACCGCGTCTCCTCGTCCTCAAAGGGTTTGACGCCCGTGAACATTTCGTACAGCACGATGCCGAGGGAGAACATGTCCGACTGGACGTCCAGGCTCTGGCCGAGGATCTGCTCGGGCGACATGTAGGCCGGCGTGCCCAGGAATGTCCCGGGCTGGGTGAGCGTCTGGAGCCGCTTGGTATGGGCAATGCCGAAGTCCATGAGCTTCACTTCGCCGTTGCGCTTGATCATGATGTTGCTCGGCTTGATGTCCCGGTGGATGAGGCCCCGCATGTGGGCATAGTCGAGGGCGCTGCAGACCTGGAGCGCGATCATGACGCCTACGTCCGTCGGCAGGGGGCCGGTCTTTTCAATAATGTTCGCCAGGTCCGTGCCGTCCACGAATTCCATCACGATGCAGTATCCCGGCCGCTTCCAGTAATCGTAGATATGGACGATGTTCTCGTGCTGGAAAGACGCCGACATCTGCGCTTCCCGCTCGAAGCGCTGGACGATCTGCGGGTCGACCTGGTAGGTCTTTTTCAGCTCCTTGATGGCAACAGGCCTGTCCAGGGACTTCTGGATGGCCTTGTAGATCGTGGCCATCCCGCCGGTGCCCAGTTCGCCCAGGATCTGATACTCGTCCCTGATTTCCTTGATGATGGTCATAGGGCGCTCTCCGACCGCAATTGAACAGGGGAAGATGAAGGTTTCACAGTGCAGATCTGCTGCATGGCCACAGGCCGCAGTATTTTACCCGGCCGCGCGAACAGGTCAATTCGAAAAAGAAGCAGCATTCTCTCAGGACTTCCTTTATTAATCGATTTCCAGGACCTTTACGACCACGGCCGTGATGTTGTCCACGCCGCCCTGCTCGTTGGCGCGCCGGATCAGGGCCGCCGGAGCGGCTGCGACCGCGTCCGCTGCCACGATCGGGAGCAGGTCCTTGTCATCAACCATTTCGGTCAGGCCGTCGGTGCAGAGCAGGTAGCGGTCGTTCTTCCTGATGTCCACGGTCATATGGTCGATCTCGACCTCGCGGTCGATGCCGACTGCCCTGGTGATGATGTGGCGGTGGCTGCTGGTCCGCGCCTGGTCCTGGGTGATCTTGCCTGCCCGGACCTGCTCGGCAACGAGGGAGTGGTCATAAGTGATCTGGGACAGTGATCCGTTCCTGAGCCGATAGGCCCGGCTGTCGCCCACATGGGCAAGGTAGCCCTTGTCCCGCCACAGCAGAAGCACCGTGACCGTGGTCCCCATTCCCGTGAGCGACGGATTGAGCGTGCTGGTGTTGAATATCTTCTGGTTCGCCAGGGTGATGGCGTAGCGCAGCGCCGAGATGCGGGGCTCCATGTCGATCGAGAGGCTGAAGGGCGGCGTCATGTCGTCTCCCCGGAGCAGGCCGGGCAGCACCTCGGCCAGGGTTTCCATGGCAATGCGGCTTGCCGTTTCACCGCCCTGGTGTCCGCCGATGCCGTCAGCGACGGCATAGAGCAGCAGATCGTCGTTGACGAGAAAGGAGTCTTCGTTGTTCGTGCGTTTTTTGCCCGGGTCCGTTCCGCCGGAAGAGAGGGTTTTTGTCATGAAGGGTCTTTGGACCGCCTGTTATTCGATGACATATACCGAGCCGCCGCGCCGCTCGGTAACAACGAAAGCGATTACAATATCGCCGATCTGAAAGGTGTCGCCATTCGCAAGGGCCGACTGCTTGATCGATTTGCCGTCAACCAGCGTCCCGTTCATGCTTTCCAGGTCCGTGAGCACAAAGGACTTCTTCACGTACTCTATGGCCGCGTGCATGCGCGAGACCGCGGGGTCGTCGATGATGATGTCGGACCCCGTGCCCCTGCCCAGCACGGTGCGGCTGGAGGTGATGGAGTACTCGGCGCCCTTTTTCGGCCCTGTCCGTATGACAAGGGAGGCGCTGATGTTCGCCGGAAGGTCCCTCGGCTCGCCCTTGTGGCCGAGCCGCCTTGTTTCGTCCTGGACCGCCTCTGTCTTGTCGCTGTCAGCGGACCTGCCGCCCTTGCCGATCCCGGCGCCCATGCATTCCTCCCGTCACCGTATTTCGAAGACCTTGCCCGCGCCCGCGTCCTCAACGATGAACTGGATCGTCGTATCGCCCACCTGGAAGCGGTCCCGGTTGCGGACCCGGGCCTCCCGGACCATTTTGCCGTTCAGGGCCGTGCCGTTCGTGCTGTCCAGGTCCCGCAGGAGGAACTCTCCGTGCATGAATTCGATCGCCACATGCTGGCGCGACACGAGTGCGTCCCGCAGCGGTATGTCGGCGCTTTCGTCGCGCCCCAGTACCGTGTAGGCCTTGGTGAGCGGATATTCCATGCCTTCGGCATATCCCTTGATGATGACGATGGACGCCTGGTAGCGGCCCGGGATCGACTGGGTCGAGCGCGCCGATTTTCCTGAAACGCGCACCTGGGTTTTATCGACTCTTGATTCTGGTTCAGACACGGCGGAGCCTCCAGTAAACGGAATCACTGATGCACAGTAAAAATATAAAGGAATAGAGCGGAATCGTCAAGCCTTAAACAGCCGTTTTTTTTCCGGAGAGGAGCGATATTTCCGAGGATGTGCATCGTTCTGCTTGCCCTGGGGCGGGGAACCTTGTTATAATGGCCCTATGCTTCGCAGCATTTTGTCGCTGCCTTTCCCGCGTGCCCAAGGAAGCGCGTTCCCGGGGCCGCAGGGGCAGGGAAAGGTTGCCCCTTCGTTGCGGCCATGAAGAATATCGTTTCCGACTTTTTCAAAAAGGCATGGGTCGTGCTGTCCGAGGCGCTGGTGCTGTTCCGGAAGAACAACGACCTCACGCTGGCATCGTCCCTTGCCTTCTCCGCCACGCTGGCGCTCATCCCGGCGCTCTTTCTGCTTACCTTCGTGCTGGGCGTGGCAGTCGGTTCATCGCAGGAAGCCCTGGTCCGCACCCAGGAGTTCCTTACCCAGCTCATCCCCTCCTACAGCGACGAGATCCTGCGGGAAGTGCGGGTCATCACCACCCACAAGACGACCATCGGCGCCGTCAATATCGTCATTCTGCTCTGGATCATCACGCCGCTGGTCTCGGAGATCCGGCTCGCGCTCAGCACCGTGTTCAGGACCAAGGCGCGACGCGCCTTTCTGCTCGAAAAGCTGCTCGACGTCGCCATCACGGTCGTCTTCCTGCTCGGCCTCTCGGCCATAGCGGCCCTGGGAGTCCTCTTCGCCCTGTCCGAGCGGGGCCAGCATTTCCGGTTCCTGCCCGGGTACCTGGACGGCGCACTGCCGTCGCTCATCGTTATCGCCGTGGTGTTCATCCTGTACTACACCTTTTCGCCGTCCATGCGGCTGCGCCATCTGGTAGCCGGCGCACTGGCAGCCTCGGCCCTCTGGCTCCTGCTGCGGCCCGCCTTCAGTCTTTTTCTGACCTACAACCCCGGCTACGGCGTTGCCTTCGGTTCCTTCAAGTCCATCTTCGTTGTCATCATCTGGATCTATTATTCCTTCGCCGTGTTCCTCTTCGGCGCCGAGATCGCGGCGAGCCTGCGGCGCAAGGAGACGGCCTTCATCAGGCGGCTCATGGAAGGCAGGCGGAGCGTTCCGGGCAAGGTCCTGTCAAAGCTCGTGATCCGCTATGAGAAGGGCAATACCATCTTTATCGAGGGCGATCCGGGCGGCGAGATGTACTCCATCCGGTCCGGGAGCGTCAGCATATGGAAAGGGGAGCGCGAGATCGCCGTGATCCGGGAAGGCGAATTCTTCGGCGAGATGTCCTTTCTTCTTGGCGTGCCGCGCACGGCTTCGGCCGTGGCCCTTGAGGACGTGGAGCTGATCGTGATCAATGATCAGACGGTAAAGAGCCTGATCGACGAATTTCCTGATTTCATCCTCAAGATGCTGAAGGAGATGGCATCGCGGCTGAGGGAGATGAACCGGATGGCGGAGAAGGAGCAGGAGGAGCCCGTTGACGGGCAGGGCTGAGTACGGGATGCTGCAGCGGACGTTCAGGACCGAGGCGCCGGCGCGTTATCATTTCGGGTCTGACTTGGTGGGCCGCCTCGGGGATGCCCCATCCCGCCGGGCAACTCAAAAGGCGTTGTTAATAGGCGCTTTTTGGTATATAATTACTTCGTGCATGGCTGTTTAGATCGTTATGCGGGAAAGGAGGCCTGGAATGAATCCGCGTATTGTGTCGGACCCGAATATATGCGGCGGCGAGCCCTGTGTCAAAGGGACCCGCGTTCCCGTGCATATTATTCTAAGCCATCTTGCGGCAGGTGAAGATTTCGAAGTGATATTGGCAAATTTCCCACGCCTTACCATTGAAGACATCAGGGCCTGCCTTGAATATGCATCGTTTCTCGCTACTGAAAAACTATCGGTGGCATGAAGATCGTCCTCGATGAAAGCGTTAGCTACGCGCTTGTCGAAGTCCTGCTTCGCGACGGCCATCAGGTCGTTGCCATCGCGAATTCAACCGCCTCTGGAAATGCCGATGAAGACGTATTCGCCCTCGTCTGTGACGGCGAATCCCTGCTTATCACCAGGGACTACCACTTTACCAATCCACTGAGATATCCTTCAGAAAAAACCGGCGGTATCATCTATATCAGACATGGGAACCTGACATCGGAAGAGGAGATTTTGCTGGTCACAAGATTTCTTTCGACCCAGCCGCGTTCTGAATTTCGCGGCAGGCTGGTGACTTTGTATAAAGAGAGCGTGAAAATTCGCTGACGATCATGCGGTCCGGGGTCTGGGGCGAGCTTGATGAGAATATTCTTATACGTGGCTTTATCAAGACCCGCATGGCGCCCTGCTCAGGACCCCGGAGATAGGTCGAAACAAAGGGAGGTCAGGGAACGGGGCAGGGTAATGCCATTTTATTTAAGGAAGCGACATGGACGACTTTAAGCTGGAAGGCAAAGAATTCATCGAGTTGAGCGATCTATTGAAGGTCCTGGGGATGTGCGACAGCGGCGGCATGGCGAAAATAGTGATCACGGAAGGTCAAGTCAAGGTTGATGGCCGCGTGGAGATGCGCAGGCGAAGCAAAATACGCGCAGGCCAAGTGGTCGAATTTGAAGGCCGCAGGATCGCAGTCACATGAGCGTCCCGGACCGGTGGCAGGAAGCGGGACGGCTGTGCAGGGACGGTTTTAACTCCCGGCCTGTGTTAGAATGAACCGTAATACACGATCGTTGGCCGCACCACAGGCCGTTTTTTTCTTACGGAGGGTGGCAATGAAACTATCTGAGATGATCAGGAATGCACTTGAGGCAAGGGGATTCAGCAACCTGAAAGACGCATCCAAGGCGCTGGGGATCAGTCCGGAGCTGCTGCGGGTCATCATTAACAAGGGGCATGTGCCGAAAGACAGTACGCTCACGATGATCGCAAAGAAGCTGAAGCTCGAGATGTCCACGCTCGTCCTGGCGGCGCACCAGGAAAAGGTCCCCGACGAGGTCAAAGGCTTCTTTCTTGCTCCTTCGAAGAGCAAGCTCACGCGCGGCAAGCGCAAGTACCCCCTTTCAGAAGAGCAGACCGAGTACCTGGAAAAGATCCTGAGCATTGATGAGATCATGCTGCTGAGAAAATTCCGGCAGGTCACCGACGGCGCGCGGGTGGAGATAGCAGGTTACATAGATTATATGTACGCGTCCAAGCGTGCGCCTGGAAGGTAGCTTTGTGGTTTTGAGAAGCGGACCTCCGGCTTAAAAGGACAATATTCGGTTTATGTCATGCACGGCGAAAACTTCTGTCTGTACTTGCATTTGAAGGAATAACCAGAGGCGCTCTGAAAATCCTTGCAAATAGCCAGACTTTTATAGATAATTAGCACAAGGCAGTGTGAAGGGCATGGGAGGGTCTCTATCCTGAAGGACTTGAGAGACAAAATAAGAACGCTGGTGAATGCAGGCAACTATCGCGTTAAAATTCATGCGGTGCGTCACATGATCGAGGAAGGATTTTCTGAGAAGGATGTCGTCTCTCTTCTTGTCGGAGAGGGAAGGATTCTCGAATTCTATGAGGAAGATAACAGGTGCCTGATTTGCGGACACTACACGGCGGAAAATCACGTTCGGCTGCCGCTTCATATTGTCTGTGACTATGCGAACAACAAGTTGATCGATGTCGTAACGGCCTATATTCCCCAGAAGCCGTGGTGGATAACACCGACGCGGAGAGGATTGAAATGATGAAGAAAACCGACGTTGCCAAAGAACCGTGCTCAGAGTGCGGGGGGCATGTAAAAAAGAAATATGTATCCCAGGCGTTCGAACGAGGCGGGGTCACGGTCAAGCTGACCGGCATCGCAGCGCTCGTTTGTTCAAAATGCGGGGAGATATATTTTCAGCCGGGCGGCTCGGAAAAAGTCGTTGAAGCCGCAAATTCCTTGTTCAGGCTCGCTGCGGCAGAGAGGCAGCACAAGCGCCCGCTGACAGGCCAAATCTGCAAGGCGTGACCCCTATGCAGCACGGCTCAAACCAGGATATGAAGCCGGTTGGAGTGAAGAAATTCATCTTTGGCCGGCTTTTTTTTACGATGTATTGTATGTCGAGGCCGTTTCCCGGGGCCGCACATCCCGCCGCTGTCTTCTTTCGTGAACTTCATGCGCATCACGGTTCATGTGCGTCCCCGGCCAGATACATCTCCCCTGTATCGATCGCCACCAAGTGGCTGCTGATCCGCGCCAGGGTGAAGGTGAAGGCTGGATCAGGAAAGAAGGAATTTTATGTTCCAGCAGACGGGCCGTCGACAGGGGACTGCGGATTTATCACGCTATCAACTTCACGCCATGGTTTGATTTCCGGAGGTGCTCCACTATGCAAATGATCTATCTGGTCGGTGCAGGCATCGTGGTGGGGATCGCAGCGTCATTCACGGGGCTGGGCGGGGGGTTCATCATGGTGCCGCTGCTGATGTTCATGGGCTTCTCGGCCCAGAAGGCCGTGGGCACCTCGTTCCTCGGTATCCTCATCATCTCTATCTCGGCGCTTATCGCGCATAACAAGCTTGCGAACGTGGATTACAAGCTTGGCATCCTGCTCGGCATCGGCGGCATCCTGGGCGCTCAGATCGGGGCGCATCTGGTGGAGCACGTCTCGACCGGCAATTTCAAGAAGATATTCGCCGTCATCCTTGTGGGCCTCGCGTCCTACCTGTTTTTTCAGAAATAGCGTTGGCGCCCTGATCGATCCCGGGAATTTCTTGTAAAATCGAAAAGAAAACGCGGCTGGGACATTTCGCCGCGAATGGTCGCGAATCGGCGCAGATAGATGAGCGCAGAGCCTGACCGATTCCATATAGGCAGGGATTGAAAGCCGCTCGTCAGCACCCAGGGAATCTTGTGCTTGACAGGGTGTACTCTATAGGATACAATATTCTATGGTTGAGATTCGCACGACCGAAGCCTTTCAGGACTGGTTCGCGGGTTTGCGCGACCGAAGGGCGATCGCTCGAATTCAAACCCGCATTGATCGTTTGCAGCTTGGTCTCTTTGGCGATGTAAAACCAGTGAAGGAAGGCGTCTCTGAAATGCGGATCGATTACGGGCCCGGCTATCGGGTGTATTTTGTCCGGCGGGGTCGGGAGATAGTCATATTGCTGGCTGGCGGAGATAAGCGCACCCAATCCCGTGATATTGAAAAAGCGCTCGAATTGGCGCGGATGCTGTAGGAGGACACCATGAAACAGGGGAAGATCAAGACAACGAAATGGGATGTCGTGGATCACCTCAAAACGGACGAAGATATGGCGGCTTATCTTGAAGCGGCCATGGAGGATGGACATCCGGCTGTTATTGGGGCGGCCATCGGGAACATTGCCCGTGCAAAGGGAATGACCCAGGTCGCCCGAAAGGCCGGAATCGGCCGAGTGAGCCTCTATAAAGCGCTCTCTCCGCAGGGCAATCCGGAATTTGCGACTATCCTCAAGGTTGTTAAAGCACTTGGGTTGCGTCTTCATGTAGCAATCTCGTAACTGCCAAAGAAGAGCATGGCATGGCTATGAGCCGCCAATAGGCGTGAATGTACGCGAATAAATCTGCAAGGCAATGCTGACGCAGATGAACGCTGATTGACAGGGATGCTATCGGCTTGAGGGCCTGTCCGTTGAGCCGTGGAAAAAAACCGCCCTTCGCCTTCCCTCTGCTCCTGCCAGTAAGGTGTTTACATCAGACTGCATCTGGAGTATAAGTAAGATACGCGGAAATCATTCCTCCGGGCCGCACATCCCGCCGCTGTCCTCCTTCGTGAACTTCATGCGCATCACGGATCATGTGCGTCCCCGGCAAGATCCATCTCGCGTAGCGGGAGTATATCATGCAACTGCTTTCAGCGGCACCGTCGCAAGACCGGGAAAGGCTTCTGCGCTGGGCCTATGCGCTGGCGCTGATCACCATTATTTATAACATCATCGAAGGACTTGTGTCGGTCTGGTTCGGGCTCGAGGACGAGACCATAGCTCTTTTCGGCTTTGGCCTCGACTCTTTTGTGGAGGTCATCTCGGGCATAGGCATCTGGCACATGGTCCGGCGGCTTCGCAGGAACGGCAACGAGGACCCGGACCGGTTCGAAGGCACTGCGCTTCGCATCACGGGCACGGCTTTTTACCTGCTTACTGCCTTACTGCCGGCCTCGCTGTCACTGCGCTGGTGAACGTGATCCAGGGCCACAGGCCCGAGACCACCTTCTGGGGCATCGTCATCTCCCTTGTATCGATTGCCACCATGTGGCTGCTGATCCGCGCCAAGGTGAAGGTGGGGGCAAAGCTGAACTCACCGGCGATCCTGGCCGACGCTGCCTGCACCCGCACCTGTCTCCAACTCTCGGTGGTGCTGCTGCTGGCCAGCGCCGGATACGAGGTCACCGGCATCGGCGGCATGGACGCCCTGGGCACCGTGTTCATCGCCGGTCTTGCGTACGGGGAAGGACGCGAGGCCTTTGAGAAGGCACGATCAGGCACCTTTGCCTGCGGCTGCGGGGGAGCCTGCGGGACAGAGAACAAAGAGCATGGCGCATAGGGCAGAGAGCATAGGGCATAGCGCAGAGTGCGGAGTTCCGAATGCGGATTGCGGAATGCGGATTGCGGAGTCATGGAGAGGAAGTGATGGAGGCACAGGCGTCATTCGCAGTCGATCCGTGCCCATCCGTGTTCATCCGTGGCAATAAAGACGTGGTGCTGTCCTTATGAAATTCAAGATAGACCTGCATATCCACTCTCATAACAGCGGCGATAACAGCGCTGATCCCGAGGATATGGTGCTCCGGGCCATAGAGCGGGGGCTCGATGGGATGGTCTTTACGGAGCACTATTCCTACGGGGCTTCGGAGCCTGCTGAGCGGCTGCGGGAGACCTACGGCAAGAAGATCATGATCCTGCGCGGCGTGGAGTTCTCGGCTGCGGAAGGCCACTGCCTCGTCTTTGGCGTTGATACGGACCGCTTGTCGGTAAAACACGCGCCCGTGGAAGACCTGGTTCGCATCGTGAACGAAGCGAAGGGAGTGGTGGTCCCCTCCCATCCCTTCCGGACGGGAAACAGCCTGGGCGAGCTGGTGCTGGGCCTGCGGGGCATTACGGCCATCGAGGGATACAACGGCGCGAATATGCATGCCATGAACCAGCAGGCAATAGCAGCGGCGCAGTCCCTGGGCCTTCCGGTCACGGGCGGCTCCGACGCCCATTCACCGCGGGAGGTGGGCTCCTGCTACACGGAATTCAGCGAGCAGGTGACGGAAGAGAATTTCATCGAGATGCTGAAGGCAGGACGCTACCGGGGAATTGACAAGCGGAAGATCTCGAAGTTCGTCTTTCCCTGACCAGCATAAACCTGAATAAAGCATTTGGACGCGGATAAATTCCGATAAGATCGGATACGAACAGAAATACTCTTTCGTTTATCAAGAAGGATCACCTTTTGGGTGAAGGCCCTATCTGTCCGAGTGCCTCGTCTAATCTGCGAAAATCCGCGTTTATCTGCGGCCAGATGCCCTTTCCCGGTTCATCCGTGTGTCCCGTTCAACGGGACCCGCGGTCATGCGCTATGCCGGGATAATCCATCACTCATGCCTGATGCCTTTGAATATTTCCCGCAGTGAGTCCTCTTCATAGACCGTTCTCCTATTGTTCTTCCGGTCCCACTTTACCAGCCGAATGGTCCCCCGGTCGATCTCGATTGCCGTAATGCCCGAGGTGTAGGAGCAGCAGCCGTCGTTGAAATAGCAGGGCGTGCGTGTGGCCGCTGCTTCGAGCGCCGGTTCCTGCTGGCCGGGGAACTGCCGTTTGCGCTCTTCCTCCAGCTTGTTCCTGAGCACTGCGATCTCGGCGCTCTTCTGCCGGTAGGTCGCCGAGTCAGGAGCCAGGGACGTCATCTCCTGCTCTGCGCGGCTGATGGCCATCCTGATGCGGTCCAGTTCGGATAATGATTTGAACATGGCGCGATGGGTGTGGCCGGCGATGAAAAGGAGTTTGCGCTCCCGTGCCCAGCGGTAGTAGGCCTCTTCCTTCCTGGTGCGTTCTCCGATATTCTGCGCCGCGCCGGTGGACGGGATCCTGAAGAGGCGCTGGAAGGGCTTCCAGAAATGCCGCACGAACCACCGGCTGATACGCCAGAAGCGGTCCGAGAGGAAATCGCCCTGATGTCCATGGGCCAGGAAGATACTCCCCTCTGCGCATTCGAGAAGCACCGCCTCAGGGACGGTAATGCCCGGCAGCCGGCTCCGCAGGAACGCGTCCAGAAAGTCGCTGTTGCGCCAGAAGATGTCGTGGTTGCCGTGGATCCGAATGAGGCGGCCGGACTGCAGGAATTGCAGCTCCCGGTCGTAGACGCCGGCATAGGCTGAAGCAACATCGGAAAAGTCGCACTCCCATAGCTCCTCTACGTCGCCGAGGGAGACGAGGTGAAAACCCTGGTCGAAGTAATGGGCGAGCGCCGCCGCGTAAACGTCCTTGTTCCTGAGGAAGTCGTCGCTGCCGCGCTTTGCGTCGCCCATGTGCTGGTCGCTCAGGATGATGATGCGGCTGTTCCGGATATCGAAGGGCAGTCTCGGCGCGCTCTGAAGGGCGGTGTCGAGAGACGTTGCAGTGCTCACGGGCGCCTCCGCGGTCAGTGGGGTGTGCGAAAGAGGGGGGAAGGAAGGCAAATGCCTGTTATCCGATGAGCTTCATGATGCCCCAGGCAAAGCCGATGCAGACCGGCAGCGTGAGCACCCAGGCGAGAACGATCTTGCCGGCCACGCCCCAGCGCACTGCCGAGAGGCGCGTGGTGGCGCCCACGCCGATGATGGCCGTGGAAATGACGTGGGTGGTGCTGACGGGAAGGCCCAGGGCGCTGGCGCCGACGATGATGAAGGTCGCCGAGGTCTCGGCGGCGAATCCATGGACGGGCTGGAGCTTCAGCATCTTGACGCCGATGGTCTTGATCACCTTCCAGCCGCCGATGAAGGTGCCGAAGCCCATTGCAAGCGCGGCAGCAAGGATGACCCAGGTCGGCACGTCAAGCGTGGTGATCATGCCGCGGCTCAATAGGGCCATGGTGATGATGCCCATGACCTTCTGGGCGTCGTTCGATCCATGGCCGAAGGCCATCATGGCCGAGGAGAGTATCTGCAAGCGGCCGAAGTATTTGTTCACCCTGCCGGGGACGGCGTTCGCGAAGACGCTGGCGATCAGTTTCATGAAAAAGAAGCCGATAAGAATGCCGAAGAAGGGAGAAACGAGCAGGGACAGGAGGATCTTCATGATGCCGTCGTAGTTCAGGATGGCAGTGCCGCCGTGGGCCACGGCAGAACCGACGAGGCCGCCCACCAGGGCGTGGGAGGCGCTCACGGGAAGGCCGATGAGCGTCATCACGGTGTTCCAGGCAAAGGCGCTGATCAACGCGGCCATTACGACGTTGTCGTTGATGACGGCAAGGTCCACGATGCCCTTGCCGATGGTCTTGGCAACAGCGGTGGTCAGGAAGGCGCCGGCGATGTTCATGATCGCAGCCATGCT
>JBBIHD010000028.1:0-15898 GCA_037447195.1 Nitrospirota bacterium
CGATAAGGGGGTCCATGTAGGCGGGGTTGATACCCGCGCACCGCCGGCGCCATAAAGCGGGCTGGAGGCTGAGACAACATTCGTTCCGAGCGCACGGACACCGCCACGGGCCGTATGGGAATTATGGCAGTCCTGGCATTCCACGTGCCAGAGCGCGCCGGAATTCGTCCAGTTAAGCTTCGCTGCTCCTGTGGTCTCGCGGCCTTCCGTGGCTTCATGACGGCCTGACTTGCCGGGGTCTGCTACGCGGTGCTTGTACTGCTTTCCCGACGTCTCATGGACCACCGACTCGATATTGCGCCTCTGTGCGTTCGTACCCGTCGCGCCCCTGCCATGGCAGGCGCCGGCAGCGCCGCTCGTACCCCACCGGTCATTGGGATTATTGAAACAGCTCGCCTCTTCCCGGAAGGACAGGAGGTACCTGCCAGAACCGGGATTCGGCGTTGTGGGAGCTGCAGCGGTCACGCCTGCTTTGTGCGGAAAATGGCAGGTCATGCATTTGACGCCGCCCACGGACGTGCCGATAAAGCCGGCCCCTGTGCCGTCAGGAGGGGAATAGGCGAGCGTTGCAGTATCATGAATGCTTCCTGTGAATCCTGCTTTATTGTGGCAGGCCGTGCAGAGCGCGGAGCCTGCGTTCGATGCGATCAGGAAGTTTCCATATTGCGGGTTGTGGGGCTCATGGCAGGAAGTGCACTCAACATAGTTGGTTCCGGTGCCGTCGCTATGGGTCTTTACCGATGATGCGTGAGGGACCTGCAGTTCGGGATCGGTGGCAACATAGGGTATCGAGACCGGATGGTCGTCCCTGAGATCGATGCCGATATACCCGGCAGCGGTTGTGGGCATCGTTGTGGCGCCGGTCATGGGAATATCGCCGGAAATTCCTGCAGGCAGGTTCTTGAGGGCACCCAGGGCGATGGTTCCGTCATGGCAGGAAAGGCAGAGCCGGGTCTTGCGGATATGGACTGCCTTGCCTCCCTGGACAGGCTGCTCCGCAGCCGGATAGCTCAGTTGGTTCAGCACATCGCTGCTGTAAACGGTGTAGGCCGGCTGCGTGCCCGAAAAGATGTCTTTGTTCCAGAGAGGTGCGTCCACGACTGCAGCGGCTGAATGGGGCGTATGGCAGAAGACGCAGATCTCGCTCGTGCCGCTTGCAGCGGCCTTGATCGTCGCGCCCGTGCTCGAAAAAGAGAGATCGTGCTTCGAATTTCGAATTGTCGTGGCTGCGAACACAGTACCCGACAGAACAAGAATATGCGCTGCAATGAGGACCATTACTTTCGATCGGTTCATAGGCTCCCTCTACTTTTGGACGCTGCCAGCCAGATACTGAAACACCTGCAGACGGTAATTATAGCTGTCTGCGACATATAGGCGGTCCTGGGCATCGATATGTAGCCCGGCCGGGACATTGAACTCTCCCCTGCTGATGCCCATTTTGCCGAAGATCAGCAGCAGTTTGCCCTGCCGGTTGAAGACCTGGATGCTGTTGCGGAGCGAATCAGAGACCCAGATGTTCCCGGTGCTGTCTACGGCAATGCCCTTGGGCTTCAGGAAGTCATGGATGCCTGTGCCGGTGCTGCCGAACTTGGACAGGAATTTGCCTGCCTTATCGAAGATCTGGACCCGGAAATTGAGCGCATCCACCACAAAGAGGTCACCGGCGCTGTCCAGGGCAATGTGCGTGGGATAATTGAACTCCCCTGCCCCGGCGCCGCGCTTGCCGAATGAACGGACCCGTTTGCCCTCCAGGTCGAACACATCCACACGGTGGCCCAGCGTGTCGACAACATAGAGCAGCTTCTCTTTCGCGTTTATTGCTATGCCCGTTGGGCGGAGCAGGCTGTCATCGCCGATAACGCCGCTGTTCTTCGTCCCCGTGAATACGAAAATACGGCGTCTGGCCGAGTCGGACACATAGACATGCCCCTGGCCGTCAAGAGCTATCCCGATGGGCGACTCGAGGGGACCTGTTTTCGTCGACCCGAAGATGTCATATTTCTTCCTGTCAAAATCGAACACATGGACCTTTGCCGCTCCCCAGTCTCCGACGTATACCCTGCCTTTTCCGTCGGACACGACGCCGTGGGGCGAGAGGATCCGGTCGGCATCGTCCTTGCCGGCAATGAATTCCCATACCCGGGCAAAGAAGCCTTTTTTCACACCGAGATCTTCGGGAGTAATGACGGTCCTGAAGTGGCGGACGCGAGGCTGCTCTGGCGGAAGGGGCCAGACCCATGCGGGATCAGCCTGCTTCGCCTCCCTGCCGGAACCAAGGGCGACATCAGCGGGAAGAACAGCGAGCAGGGCAAGCAGGCAAAGAGCTATGACGGTCCTGAAGTCTCTCATAGTGAACATAAAGACTTATAGCATCCCCGGGCCGCGAAGTCAACGGGGGATAAAGGCAGGGGCCTTCCCCGGAGAAGCGCTGTCGCGATGGGCGTGGTTCGGAAATTCCCTCACCCGGTCGATCGCTTCGATGACGGCCGCTTCGACCATCACCCAGGGCGAGCCCATTTCCCGGTTCTCAAGGGAAGAGACGTAATAGTGGGGTGGAAGATAGTTGAGAGCCAGCGCAGCAATATCATTCATGCAACGGCTGCATAGGCATGCTTCGGCATAGCGTTCCCGCAGAAACCTGTCCATGACGGACATGACCCGTTCATAATTGGCATTTTGGACCTTGAAATCCATGGCTGATAAAGACTGATGCCTTTCCGGTGAACAGTAAATTCACCTTTGTAATCAATATTTTTGCAAAATCAATACCAACAGCGCCTATTTCAATATCCCTTGTATTTCAAGATATTATAGGATACCGTTTTTGCCGCTGCTGGATCCCGTTGAGCGATACCGAGCACGTTGAGCGAAAACCACCAGCAGCGCGAGAGAGATAAGAAATCTGAATTGGAGGTTTATTTAACTTGAAAAAGCATCTGGACGCCGTTCAGATCCGATAAGACCGGATTGTGGCAGCTGGCGAATGAACAGGGCAGTTTCTGCATATTCTCGACGGCAAGCGACAGAGCGAGCGGCTGACCTGGGTAATTACGCTGCTTCTATACTTTATTCGCGATCGCTTCTGAATTGTCTTCCTGCATCATTTGGGTTATACTCTTCTGACCATGGCCGATACAGAGAAGAAACAGCAGCTCTACATCATCGACGGCAACTCCTATATCTACCGCGCCTTCTATGCCCTTCGCGACCTGTCCACCTCCTACGGCATGCCGACGAACGCCCTTTTCGGCTTCGCGAACATGCTGCTGAAGGTGATCCGGGAAAGAACGCCGGACCTGCTCTGCATCGCCTTTGATCCCAAGGGGCCCACGCGGCGCCACAAGGAATACAAGGACTACAAGGCGCACCGCCCTCCCATGCCGAAGGACCTTGTCCCCCAGGTCCCGCTCATCCACAAGCTCGTGCAGTCCTTCCGCATCCCCGTGTTCATTGAAGATGGCCAGGAGGCCGATGATGTGATCGCCACGATCGCGCGCCGGGCAGAGGCCGACGGCAAGGACGTGACGATCGTGACGGGCGACAAGGACATCCTGCAGCTCGTGGGGAAGCACATCACGGTGTACGATACGCTGAAGGAGAAGATCTACCGTCCCGACGATGTGCAGGAGCGCTTCGGCGTGCCGCCGGACCGCGTTGTCGAGATCATGGGCCTTATGGGAGACAGCTCGGACAACATTCCCGGCGTGCCGGGCATTGGTGAAAAGACCGCCCAGGCCCTGATCGGACAATACGGCACGATCGAAGAAACGCTGGCCCATGCAGGCGAGATCACCAGACCCAAGCTCAGGAAATCCCTGCTGGAGCACGCGGACATGGCGCGCCTCAGCCGCAGTCTTGCCGTGCTGCAGACCGACCTTCCGCTGCAGCTCGATTATGAACAGCTCAGGCTGACAGAACCGGACAATGTTGCCTTGCTCCAGATGTTCCGGGAGTTTGAATTCACCTCGCTGATGAAATATGTGACGGTGGAGCCGGAAGATCAAGCCGAGTACGCGGCTATCCAGGATGAGGCAGGCCTCGACAAGCTCCTGAAAGATCTCGAAGCGTCAGAGGAGTTCTCCTTTGATACAGAGACGACGTCTCTGGACCCCCTGCGCGCAGAACTGGTGGGGATTTCTTTCGCCCTGCGTCCCGGCGAGGCCTTCTACCTCCCCCTGGGCCATCGCGCTCCGGCATCGCAGCCGCAGCTCGACCGTGACCTGGTGCTGAAGCGGCTGAAGCCGGTGCTGGAGAACAGGGCTGTCGCCAAGATCGGCCAGAACATGAAATACGACATGCTCGTGCTGGCCCATCACGGCATTGCCGTTCAGGGCGCCGCCTTTGATACGATGATCGCGTCCTATATGCTGAATCCCGGCAGGCCGTCCCACGGTCTGGACGCGCTGGCGCTCGAGTATCTGAACTACAAAACAACTACCTATGCCGACGTTACCGGCACCGGCAGGAAGCAGATCGGGTTCGACGAGGTCGATATCAAGACCGCCACTGACTACTCCGGAGAGGACGCCGATATCACCCTGCGGCTAAAGCAGATCCTCGCGCCGCGCCTGTCCGAACAGGGCGTTGAGGCCCTGTTCCGCGACGTGGAAATGCCGCTCATGGAAGTCCTTGCCGATATGGAGCGGACGGGCGTGCGAATCGATGCGGCCTTCCTGCGGAAGATGTCGCAGTCGCTGGAAGGCGACATCAGCGGACTCGAAAGCAGGATCTACGAGCTTGCCGGAGAAAAGTTCAACATCAATTCGCCGAAGCAGCTGGCGCAGATCCTCTTCGAAAAACTGGGCCTCACGCCCACGAAGCGCACCAAAACAGGATACTCTACGAACGTTGATGTCCTTGAAGAATTAGGCCAGACCCATCCCCTGCCCCGGGAGATCCTGTCCTATCGCAGCCTTGCCAAGCTGAAATCGACCTATGTGGACGCCCTGCCGGCGATCGTCAACCCTGACACGGGCCGGGTCCATACGTCCTTCAACCAGACCGTCGCGGCAACGGGCCGGCTGTCGAGCAGCGATCCGAACCTTCAGAACATCCCTATCCGGACCGAGGTGGGGCGGCAGATCAGAAAGGCCTTTACGGCCGGAGAGGGCGCAAGCCTGCTCTCAGCGGACTATTCGCAGATCGAACTGCGCATTCTTGCCCACATGAGCGCCGATGCAGGCCTGATCGAAACGTTCAAGCAGGACCAGGACGTGCATACTCGCACGGCAGCGGAGATCTTCGGTCTGCCCCCTGAAGAGATCACGCAGGAGATGCGCCGCAAGGCAAAGGCCGTGAACTTCGGCATTATTTACGGCATCTCCGCCTTCGGGCTTGCCCAGGACATCGGCGTTTCGAACGCCGAGGCAAAGCGGTACATCGACAGCTACTTCGAACGCTATCCCGGAGTCCGAAGCTTCCTGGACCGAACGATCGCAGACGCGAAGGAAAAAGGATACGTCACCACCCTGCTCGGCCGCCGCCGCTTCATTCCCGAGCTGCGGTCAGCAGCAGCCCCGGTGCGTAACTTCGGCGAGCGTACGGCCGTGAACACGCCCATCCAGGGTACGGCAGCCGACCTGATCAAGATGGCTATGGTCCGCATCCATGGACGCATGGCCCGGGAAGGGTTCAGGGCAAAGATGATCCTGCAGGTCCACGACGAGCTCGTGTTCGAAGTTCCCGACGCTGAGCTGGAAAGCCTGAAGACGCTGGTGAAGGAAGGGATGGAAAAGGTGCTTGAGCTCGCCGTGCCGATCCGGGTGGACATGGGCGCTGGAAAGAACTGGGAAGAAGCGCACTAACGGCAGGCACTGAATCGTGATTTCAAATCCTGAATATTGCCATAGCATTTTTTCATTTTTATCCGATTTTATCGGATTTTATCCGCGTCCAAATGCTCTTTTCAGGATTATTTGAACTCGAACCGGAACTTGATGTCAGCGCCGATATAGCCGAGCTCGTTCCGCTCACCGACAAGTGAAAAATTCCTGTCCAGGATGTACTCGATCCGGAATACCTGTTCAGCCGTCGGCGTGCCTACGTTCGATGAATAGGTGAGATAGAGCCGGTCCTGGATGACCTCCTTGCCCACGGTCACGCGCGGCACCGACGTGTCGCCTTTGCCCGCATAGGGGTCAACCTGGAAGCGGTCAAGGCCGGTGAGGCTCCTGGCCCGCCGCTCAAAGATGTCCTGGAACTGGCCTGTGGCGAACGATGCCGCCTCGGTCATCCCGACGCTCGTCTCCTGCCCCGTGATCTCCTCGGCCGTCTTGCCCAGGGCCAGGAGGCTCAATATATCCACTTCCGACAACGGCGGTTCAGAGATCAGCGAAAGCGTTGAGCGCTCCGCCGTTCCCGAAAGGGCCAGGCGGACCTGGTATTCCCGCACCCGCGTTTCCGCCTGCACATCGAGAACGGGATTCATGCGGTTCGGATCGATGAAGTCAACGGAAGCGTGCAGGATCTTGAAGTCATTCCTCCGGAAATAGACCAGTCCCTTGTTCGCCTCAACGCGGCCCAGCACCTGGGGCAGGCCCACGGTTCCCCGCAGGAACACATCGACCTCAAGAGGTACCTTCGCGAGGTTGTTCTGAAGGATGACATTCTCCCTGCCGTGGAATCGGATATTGAGCTGCGTATCTCCGATCCACCCCACGTCCACCTTTCGCTTCTGGGAGAACCCCCGAGCCATGTCGAGCAGCATGGTCTTCCATTCAACGCGCTTGTCATAGCGGGCGCGCATGATGGACACGTCGCCGGACAGCGTCTGCTCCGACGCATTCCCGTCATAGGCCAGACCGCCGGACAGGGTCGTGGTAAGACCTTCAGGATAGCGGGCCGTCACGTTCTCGAAAGCGACCTGGCCGGAAAAATCCCGCAGGGCAATACCATCGAGCTTTGCCCACCCCGACAGATCAAGCTTGCCCCCGCCCATCTCACCGGTGAGGGAATCCACGAGAATAACCTCACGGTCAAAACCGATCTTGCCGTTCAGGGCAGTGAACCTCTGGGGAAGGTCCTTGATCTTGAGCTCCCCGTTCCTGATCAGCAGTTCTCCGCGAACATCAGGATTGCGCCATTCATGGGCCAGCGTGAGCGCCACCTCGGCAACGCCTTCGCCGTGCTCCACTTCCTTGTACAGCAGCCTGAGCAGGGACAAATGGGCGCTTCCCGTGAAGGTGACATCAAGCTCGTCCACGTCCTTTGCCCCCCCGGTGATCGAGAACCGGGTGCCCTTTCCGCTGAAGGAGAACTCGCTGAACGACACTTTTCCTCCCGCGATCTCGAGGGCTGGCTGTCCTTCGTTCTCGATCGTGTAGTCGCCGATCGCAACGGACAGCTTCTGGAACGCCGCTGCACCCTGCAGCCGCGACAGGTCGCCGCCCTGGCCTTGAAATTCCATACGGCCCGACGCAGTCATGCGGGCCCGGGCCGCGCGCTCCTCCCTGCCCAGCGCCACAAAAGGATCGATGCCGTCCAGGTTAAGCTGCGCCCTGGCTTCCCAGGGCCAGGGCGCCGCGATCCCGAGAAAACCGGAGAAGGCGGCCCGTTCCTTTCCCAGGGAACCCTGATAGGAGAGTTTCCTGTCGCGCAGCTCCGCCTGCACAGCAACGCTGCCCAGGGCGCCATCGAGATGCTTCAGGTCCGGCACTTCCGCTCGGGCCGTCACCACGGCGCGGGAAAAAGTTCCCGAAGCATTCATGTCGAGCTTGAAGGGGCCTGCAACCTTATAGGCTTGCAGCAGCTTCACCTCGGACAGATCAATGAACCGGGACTCCAGTTCTGCTGAAAAGGTCTTGTCATATCCGATCCATCCCTTTGCCTGGACCAGGCCGCTTCCTTTGTACACGAGGACCTTCGGGAAGGATACCTTCCCGGGAGCGAGCGAGACGGAAACCGATGCACGGTCGAAGTCTTCGCCGTAGGCCCTTCCTTTTTCGAGCCCGAGGTAGGCCGAGGCGGTATAGTCGCTCGTTGTACCGGAGAAGGCCAGCTCGCCCGAAGCAGAGAGTTCCAGCGGCAAAGGCGGCTTATAAAAGATCGAGACGATGCCCAGTACGTCTGAACGCACAACACGGGCGCGGGCGTCAAAGAACGGCTTGCCGTCGACCATCGCAATTGAGCCGTCAACAACGTACCGTGACGCTCCCTGTTCAACAGCTACGTCAGAGAGTGACAATTTTCGTTCTGCATAGACCACTCCGCCGCCTGATATGACGAAGGCCTGTCCCCGCACAATGACAGCCGGCGCATGCAACCGGCCGCTGAACCGGGGCGCGCCAAGGGGGCCTTCCAGGAGGCCCCGGACCTGTGCTGCGCCCTGCACAATGTCCTTCGTTAAAAAGCCCAGTCCCCGGCCTTCGCCTGATGATTCGAGGGACAGCGCCATATCGAATCCCCGGCCAAAATCAATTCTCCCGCCGGCAAGCAGGTCCATATCTTCAAGGGTCAGTCTCACCTGGTCGATATCGAAGCCTTTTTCGCGATAGGTCAGGCTGCCCTCCAGGCCCGCAGCAAGGGGTTGCCTGGCCCTGCGCAAAAGCTTCCAGCCTTTGCCGGATATGACGGCCGCTTTATTCTGATAGGCAAGCGTCACGGCGGCATCACGCAGCGACAGGTCGCCGAAGACATACTGAGAAAGCAGCACGTTCCCGGATACTGCAGGGTCCTCCGTCGTTCCCCTCACCTGCACGGAAGCCTCAAGGGACGGCAGTTGCTCTGCCCCGCGAAGCTTCGACAGCATTTTTTCAAAAGCCTGGGACCCGATCCGGAGTTGCCCCGTGAGATCGAGCCTTCCCTGCCCTCCCCATGCCACGGTCCCTGATGCCTGGAACCGCATATCGCCGGACACCACCTCCATCGACGACAGATCGGCCCTGTCCCTGTTCACAGCAATCGCCGCCTTGATCGCCAGAGAGCGCACAGCACCGCCGGCAGGCGCGATCCGCGCATCAGCGTTCCGGATCTGGAGCTGAACGGAACCCGCCTCCTGATCTACGGCTGCCCGGGCGTGCACGTTCGCCAGCTCATAGGTCGTCGAGGACTGTTCGTCAATGAACAGGACACGGCCCTTCTCGATCACTGCCGTCTTCATGACCACACGAAAGCGCGGTGCTCCGGCAGAGGTTGCTGAAGCTGCCTTCTGCTGCATCGTGACGAGCATGTCCCGAATCGGGACACTCCCCCTGGCCGTCCGGTGCGCCGCGATGCGCGGCTCTAACAAGGAAATGCGGGGGATGCTGAGCGTGCCGGCGATGAGCGGGAAGGGATTGACATAGGCGCGGGCCTTGCGGATCGTACCGACCGGGGCGCCCTGCTCGTCCTGCAGCACTACGTCCTTTACTTCAACGAAGAGGGGAAGAAAGCCCGCCCCGACCTTGCCGACGCGGACCTGGGACCCTGTTGCCTCGGCAAGCCGGCCCCGCACTTCCGCTGTCAGGCGGGCGGAGAAATGATCACTTCGCATATAGAGGGAAATTCCCGCAACGAACACGGCAAGAAGCGAGAGTATGATGACACAGGCTTTTCTCACCGGTCACTCCAGGACGGCGATCAGCCGGTCATGGATCCGGGCGAGCCGGTCCTGGTCGACGATCTTTTTGCGCAGCAGATCGGTGACATAGAAGGAATCCATGGCAAGGTTCCCTTCCGTCACGATCTTGGCCGACGCGATGTCCAGGTTCATGTCATAGAGTTCGCGCGTGATGCGGTGCAGCAGCCCCAGGCGGTCCCGGGCGGTCACATCAATGATCG
The DNA here is from genome assembly GCA_037447195.1 of Nitrospirota bacterium. Lineage (GTDB taxonomy): Bacteria > Nitrospirota > UBA9217 > UBA9217 > UBA9217 > GWC2-57-13. The sequence goes on from JBBIHD010000028.1 coordinate 9,760, forward strand.
TGAACTCGTCGGAGCTGGCATTGTCGAAATCAACGGAAGTCTGCGGCGCTCTGCCAGGGGACGCGCCCGCCGGAGCGGTTCGCGGCAGCTGCGGACGCGATCTCCCGGTCAACGCTTCGCGAAGCTCCGCGCAGAGGCTTTCCCACACATCCTCGTAGGCGCAGATCGAACCGTCCGGATTGGTCACCTGAAAGGTGTCGATCATGATCCCGTTCTTTGACGTATAGGCCTGGGCGCGCAGGATGTTCAGGTTCTTGGAGGCCAGCGTGCCCGCAGCCTGCGAGAGCATCCCATAGGCATCGTAGGCGCATATCGAAAGCTCCGTATAGCCCCGATCGGGCCAATGACGGTGGCGGATCACCAGGGACTCCTCTTTCAGGCGTTCCAGCATGTCGATATGGTCGAGCACCCGGGAGCGCGGCGTGTAGAGCAGATAGGTCCGCGGCATGACGGCAAGGAAGGCGTCGATCACTGCCGGGGCATAGAGAGCGCCCGCTTCATTCCGGATAAGCCCTGTTCTTCGCCTCACCTCTTCCTCATCGCGGTCCTCTGCGCGCTCTTCGAGCACGGCCAGCGTTCGCTGATAGAGATCGGACAGCAGTGCGGCCTTCCACTGGGACCAGGCCGTGGGACTGACAGCGGAGATATCGGCGTAGGTCAGCAGATAGAGCAGTGTCAGGTTCTCCCGGTCGCCGACCTGTCGCGCGAATCCGGTGATCACGTTGCGGTCCGTAAGCTCCCTGCGCTGAGAGAGCGTGCTCATGGCAAGATGGTTCCTGATCAGAAAGATGATGCGCGCCGTGTCCTGCGGTCCCGTACCGAGCCGCTCCAGGATCCGCACGGCAAGATCGACCCCGCGGTCCTCATGACCCGCGCCGTAGGCCTTGCCCAGATCATGCAGCAGGACGGTGAGACTCAGTACCCAGCGCCGCGAAACCTCCTGGAAGGCCGAGGAAAGCTGCGCAAGGGACGGGAAAGTGCCTGACCAGAGCTGGTCGAGCGCCTTCAACGCCAGGAGTGTATGCTCGTCCACGGTATAGCGGTGATAGTAGTCGTGCTTTGCCAGCGCCTGGATGGAGCGGAATTCCGGGATATACCTGCCCAGGAACCGCAGGTCCTTCATGAGCGTAAGAACGTCGTAGAGGCTCCCCGGCCGGTCGAGGATAGCAAGGAACAGCGAAGCAGCCTCAGGCGACGACCGTGCCCGGTCGTCGAAGCGGCATTTCCGTATCTGTTCCGCCAGCCGGTCTGACAGCGCAGCATGGCGCGTCTGAACGATCTGGAAGGCCGTCAGGATCAGCCGGGGGTCGTTCTCTATCGCCTCCTCTGCGTTGACGGCCAGCGTCCTGCCGACCAGCGAGAACGGACCGATGCGCTGAACCCCTCGCAGAGGCCGGACAGCAGGCTTGCGGATCGAGGCGGTGACGACAAGGGAGGAAAATTCAGCGATGTTGCGGGCATGGGAAAAATAGGTCTTCATGAACCGTTCGACGGCGAGCAGATGGGTGGAATCGCGGTATCCGAAATCCGCGGCAGCCCGCTCCTGCAGGTCGAAGGTGAAGTGGTCGTTCTTCCTGCCGGAGACATAATGGATCTCATTGCGCAGCCGCCAGAGAAAATTCCGCGACCGGATGAAAACAGCGAGCTGCTCTGAGGTGATGATGCCTTCCCCGACGAGGCCGGCAAAATCCGCGGCGCGGAACCGGGCAACGGCCACCCAGAGGGCCGTGTGAACGTCGCGCAGGCCGCCATGCCCTTCCTTGATGTTCGGCTCGCGCATATAGATGGAGCCTCCGAACTTGAGCCGGACAGCGGCGCGCTCCGATAGCTTGCTGGTAATGAAGGAAGGGACGTTGCGATAGAAGACGCGGCTGCGCATCGCTGCGAGGTAGTCCTGGAAGAACGCCTCATCGCCGGCAATGAGACGGGACTCCATGAGCGCGGTCCTCGTTTTCAGGTCCCCGCGGGCCTGTTCCAGGCACTCCGCGATGGTCCTGACGCTGTGGCCCACATCCATGCCGGCGTCCCAGAGGCGATAGAGCAGCCCCGGCGCCCGCTGCCGGTCGGCTTCATTGCGGCACAGCACGAGAATGTCAATATCGGAATGGGGATTGAGCTCGCCCCGGCCGTATCCGCCAATTGCGACAAGGGCAGGAAGCTTCCCCGACCGAACGAGCCCGGCATAGGCATCACGCAGGAGGCCGTCGATCAGGGCCGTGCGGCGCTGAACGATCTCCCCGCCGCCGGCGCCGCCAAAATGCGCGGCACGCAATTCCGCGCTTCCCTCTTCCAGCAGCGTCCGCATGCTGCCGTCGTATTGATAGAGGATATCCTTGTTCGACACCGCTGCGACCTTCCCGCCCCATCGCGGGAGGCTGCCGACCAGGGAGACCGGCGCCCCCCGTTATTTGAACCGGATCGACTTTATCTCATCCATCTGGAGCATGAAACTGCCGAATGCCGCTTCGCCATAGCAGCGGGCGTCAGCATCGACATCAAAGACCGTTTCCGAGCCGTCGCTCATCCGCGCGAAGGCCCTCACCTTCCGCTCCTTCTTCTCTCCAACGGTAAGCTCTTTCACCTTGTCAAAAGGAACGATCACCTGGGCCATGCCCAGATAGCCGGAAAAATGCAGCCGCCCCTCCCAGCTGAACTTCTCGCCTTCGATCACTGTTCCGGCGGCGTCAGTGACGCTCACGGCATGGTTCTTCTCGACGCGGGGGGCCCGTCCGAAATCGCCTCCCCGGCCTCCTCCCATGGCCGTCAGCAGGCCTGCACTCACGAGAAGAACGACAACAACAGACGCCTTTTTGAGCATACCCTGGCTCCTTTCACGATGTCCGGCACGCATGCATTGCAAGATGCGGATCGGGCCGCAGGCACTGCGGCCCGAGTGCTACCTTACCATAGAGCACCGCCCCTTTCAAGGAAAAAGGCTTGCACTGTGCTCAGGCTTTGTGTAAGGTATGCGGAATGACGGCAGGAGGCGCGCATATGCAGGATGCCTTTCACGGGCTCGTTCAGCTCATGGCCAGGCTCAGGGGACCGGACGGCTGCCCCTGGGACCGGGCGCAGACCGCCAACTCGCTTCGCCCCTTCCTGATCGAGGAATGCTACGAGGTCGTCGACGCCCTCGATGAAGGCTCTCCGGAAAAGTTGAAAGAGGAGCTGGGAGACCTGCTGTTCCAGATCATCTTTCACTCCCGCATAGCCGAGGAACAGGGATCGTTCACCATCACCGACGTCATTGCGGCCAATCGGGAAAAGATGGTCCGCCGTCATCCGCACGTGTTCGGCGACGCTGTCCTTGCCACGGACCGGGAAGTGCTCGCGAACTGGGAGGAGATCAAACGGCAGGAAAAGGGCCATAAGGACCGGACCTCGATGCTCGAAGGCGTGCCCAGGAGCCTGCCTGCCCTGCTGCGCGCCCACCGCCTGCAGGAGCGCGCGTCACGGGTCGGGTTTGACTGGTCCCGGACCGAAGAAGTGCTCGAAAAGCTGGATGAGGAGATCAGGGAGTTCAAGGACGCTTTCGCGCAGCGCGATGCGGCGGCCGCCGAGGACGAGCTGGGAGACATCCTGTTCTCGCTCGTGAACCTGTCCCGGTTCATCGGCGTTGACCCCGAAGAGGCGCTCCGGAAGACGACCGCAAAATTCAGCCGCCGCTTCCGGTATATCGAGGAACGGTCTGCCTCGATGGGACGGCCGCTGGAGCAGATGGGACTGGAAGAGATGGACCGGCTCTGGCAGGAGTCAAAGACGAAGGAATAGCCCCTATCATTGCATAAAAAACCTGCGAGAAAACAGAGGCAGACATGCTGGAAAGCCTTTTAGAGCGACATCAATAAACACGTGAGACCGACCAGCCGGAGACTCGTGCAAAAGTCACGTCAAGTGCAATCCCTCAGGCAAAGAAAAAAGCAATAATAACTCGCATTCTGAAAGGCTTGGAAGCATGCCTGCCTCCTTGTTTCTGCAACTCGACGGCAGTCTGCCCAGCCTACTTCGCCGGCTTGGGCAGATGAATGGCCTGTCCGTGAACGTCCTCTGCCGCCTCGCGCAGCCCCTCAGAGAACGTGGGATGAGCGTGTATCATGCCGCCGAGTTCCTGTGCCGTCACTCCCTTTGTGATGGCAAGGGCCCCTTCATGGACAAGATCCGTCGCATGGGCGCCGCAGGCGTGCACGCCCAGCACTTTGTCCGTTTCTGCGTCTGCTATCACCTTCACGATGCCGGCTATGGCCCCCACCGTGTGCGATCTGCCGAGAGCGCGGTAGGGGAACCGGCCGATGCGGACGGCACGCTTCGCATCAACGGCCTGCTGCTCGCGAAGACCAACAGTGCCCGCTTCCGGCATGGTGAAAATGCCGGCGGCAACAGCGTCATACCGCATAGCCTGATCACCGCCCAGCGCGTTCTCCACGGCAACAAGGCCCTGCTGGGACGCCACGTGGGCCAGCATCAGCTTTGCCGTAACATCGCCCACTGCGTAGACCCCCGGCGCGGACGTTTCCATCCGCTCGTTCACCTCGATCTCTCCCCGCGCACCGAGCTTCACACCCGCTTCTTCCAGGCCCAGCCCCTCCGTGTTCATGCTCCTGCCTATGGAAACAAGAGCCTGTTCCGCGGAAACCATGACCCCGCCTGACAAGGCGGCGCTCACCGTGCCGTCAGCGGCGATCGTCATGCGCTCTACCTTGCTCTTTGCGATCAGCTTGATTTTCGCCTTTTTCAGCTCCCGCTCGATGATGTCCGAAATGCCGCTGTCTTCCGTGGAAAGGGCGCGGGGCAGCATCTCGACCATGGTCACCTCTGCGCCGAAGGTCCGGTACAGAAATGCGAACTCGCAGCCGATGACGCCCGCGCCGATGATCAGCAGGCTCCTGGGTATCCTCTTGAACTGCACGGCCTCATCGCTCGTCAGCACGCGCTCCCCGTCGAAGGGAATGCCGGGCAGGCGCGCGGGCCGGGACCCGGTGGCGATGATGACCTTGTCGGACTTGATATCATGGGTCGTGCCGTCTCGCCGCACAGCGCGGACCACTCCCGGAGAAAGGAGCGAGCCCTGCGCCTCTATAAGCGAAACGCCCCAGCTCTTGAAAAGCGACCGGATGCCGGCAACCTGCGTGGAAACCACCTTGTCCTTGCGCTCCCGGATGCGGGAGAGGTTATAGCCTGCTTCGCCGGCAAGCTCGATGCCCAGATCGGAGGCGCTCCGCGCCTGCGCATAGGCCTCTGCAGAGGCCATGAGCGTCTTCGTGGGAATACAGCCCCAGTTCAGGCAGGTCCCTCCCACCTCGGCCTTTTCGACGACGGTAACGGACGCGCCTCGCTGCGCCGCCCTGATGGCTGCAACGTAGCCGCCTGGTCCCGCCCCCAAGATCGTGATCTTCATCGCCATACCGAACCCGCTCCGTACTGGCAATGCATCCTACTTCGCTTCCTCTTCTTTCAGGAAGCGCTCGTATTCGTCCTTCGTCATGAGATCGTCCGTTTCGGAAGGGTCGGTCATTTCGACCACCACGAGCCAGCCGTTCCCGTAGGGATCGTCATTGATGATCTCGGGAGAATCGCCGAGGTCCTCATTTACCTCTACCACGGTGCCCGACACGGGGCTCACGACCGGAGAGGTGGCCTTGGTGGACTCGATCTCGGAAAGCTCCGAGTCGGCGTCGACCTCTGTGTCCGTTTCAGGCAGATCAACGTATACGATGTCGCCGAGTTGCTGCTGGGCGAAATCCGATATCCCGATCGTCGCCTTCTTCCCCTCCACGCGCACCCATGCGTGGTCCTTGTGATATTTGATGTCCTCTGGATTCATTGACTCACCTCCGGCCGGTATTTATCGGTAGTAATAAGCTGTTATTTTCTGGAAGCAGACATGTTCGCACGAACAGGTGTACGGTCATGGCCTTCGGCCTTGCATCAGATGCGCAATCCGAAATTTTCAACCTGGAATTTCCGATTGCAGTCGAAGACCGCACTAGAGAATGAAAGTTTATTTAGCCCAAAGTGCGGTCTTTTGTCAAGGGAAAAGTCCACGGAACGTGAGCAGGATCGAAGCGTGACTGCTGACAGTGCGCGATTGAGTAGGCGGGGGCCTCGCGGCCCCAGCCTCTCACACCACCGTACGTGCCGT
>JBBIHD010000029.1:0-15272 GCA_037447195.1 Nitrospirota bacterium
AAGGGCGGATATAGAGGGTCCGCAGAGGGCATGGCGCATGGAGCGGAGGGTTACAAACGCTCTGCGCTGTGCACTATGTTCTATGCATCTTCACGTGTCCATCCGTGTTGATCCGAGGTTGACACTCGTTCCGCCGTTCATTCCGCATTCAGAGCATCCGTGTCCATCCGTGCAAATCCGTGGCAATTTGTTTTCGTCCCATTCGTGTAAATTCGCGTTCATTCGCGGCTGAAAAGATTGCATCATTTCTTCGCTAGCCCTCTCTCTTCATCTCCGCCACGCACTCGATATGATAGGTCCAGGGGAACATATCAATGGGCTGCAGCCGGTCAAGGCGGAAGCCGAAGAGGGCAAAGAACTTCAGGTCCCGGGCAAGGGTCGAGGGGTTGCAGGAGACGTAAACGATCTTCTGCGGCACGAAGGCGAGGACTCGCTCCAGGGTCTTGAGGGTGGCTCCGGCCCGGGGAGGGTCAAGCACGATCACTTCGGACCGCAGCTTGCGGGCCATGAGGCCCTTCAGCCCTTTCTGCAGATCGTCGGCAATGAATTCGACGTTGCTGATCCCGTTCCGCTTCGCGTTCTCCCGGGCGTCATCAATGGCGGAAAATCCCGACTCAACGCCGATCACGGTGCGGGCGGCCCGCGCCAGCGGAAGGGTGAAGTTTCCGATGCCGCAGTAGAGGTCCAGAACGGTCTCGCCGCCGCCGAGTCCGGCGAAATCCAGCACGGTCCTGACCATGTTCCTGTTCTGGCCCCAGTTGATCTGAAAAAAATTCCCCTCAGTTGCATGATAGGTCAGGCCGTCGTTCTCGAGGACGAGATGGTTCCTGCCCAGGGAGAAGGCTTTTTTCCGGCGTGCATATCCTGTCATGCCCGCAAGTTCGGGCACGTCAGCCTTGAGCGCCGCGAACAGCGCGTCCTGGGAAGGAAGAGAAGTTTCATCGCTCAGCAGCAGCAGGTGGACCTCTCCGCCGGACCCGGCATTCATGTGCAGCTCCTGCAGCCGGGGCAGCAGGTCGGCGCGCTTCCGCACAGCGTCAAGGGTCCGGTTAATGGCCGGGTGCACCAGGAAGGCGTTTTGCACTTCCACCAGATCATAGGAGCCCTGGCGAAAGAACCCTATCTGCTGGCGTCCCCTGATGGTCCTCACGTTGAACTGGGTCCTGAGGCGGTAGTGGTCCAGCAGGGGAGAGGGGATGACAGGCAGCATGCGCGCTGGTTCGAGCCCTGCGATGCGCCTGAGCGTATCAAGCAGGATCTCCTGCTTGAAGCGGAGCTGGGCCGGATAGGCAATGTGCTGCCACGTAGCGCCGGTGCATTCGATCTCACCGCTGCAGAGCGGAGCAACGCGGTCCTCTGAAGGGGACAGGACTTCCACAAGCCGGCCTTCGTAGACGCCCTTTCTTCTGCGCTGGATGACCGCGGCGACGCGCTCTCCGGGCAGCACGCCGGACACGAAGATCGGCTGCCCCGAATCGAGCCGCGCGAGCCCGCTGCCGCCGTGAACCAGTTTCTCGATCACCACCTCAACACGTTCGCTCATCCGAGGACCTTCCCTACCGTTTGCCGGAGAGTCGTCATGTCCGCTGATTTCACGATGTAGGCGTCGGAGGCCCAGCTCCCGAAGTCGTTCTTGTACTGTTCGTAGGCCGATGAAATGATCACCGGGAGGCCTTTGTCCTTCTCCTTCATCCTGCGCAAGGTCTCGATCCCGTCCATGCCTTCCATGCGCATGTCAAGCGTGGCAAGGTCGAACTTTGTCTTCTCCATTGCCGCAAGGGCCGAGGGGCCGTCGCCTGCAACGGTTACCTCGTAGCCCATCTCCTCGAACTCTTCCTTGTAGAGCTGCCGGATGTTCTCTTCGTCGTCTATCACCAGGATCTTTTTCATTGCGAGCCTCCGTTTCGTTTCAAGTGTAGTGTTGCGTGTGCCCCGGTGGTCTGCCGCAAAAGTGCGAGAAATTCACAACGGTGCCGGATCTTTCTTGCGCCTGCTGCCCCTCTCAAACGACAGGAGGTTTTATGGTCCTTTCAACGGCCTCAGGAGGGCGCCGGCTTGCGGGTCAAATAGGGCAGCTTGATCGTGAAGACCGCGCCGCCTTCGTCCCGCCGGCCGACCTCAATGGTGCCTCCGTGGGCAGTGACGATCCTGCGCGTGATGGGCAGCCCCAGGCCCGTGCCGCGCTGTTTGGTGGTGTAGTAGGGATTGAACATGCTCTCCATGGCCTGAGGGGTGACGCCGATACCCGTATCGCCGATCTCGATGGCCACCTGTCCGGCGCCGGCTATCCGGTAGGTCCGGATGGTCAGGACGCCGCCGGTTTCCATTGCCTCCATGGCATTCGTCACCAGGTTGATGATCGCCTGGCGCATCTGGGCGGCGTCGATCAGCAGCGGCGTGATCGCCGGGTCGAGTTTCTTCTCGACGCGGATGTTCTTCTGGAGCAATTCCTCGCCGTAGAGGGTCAGGATGTCCTCGACCGCTGCATTCAAGTCCCCCTCGCCGCGCTGAGCGGGAGCTTCTTTGATATATTGGAGGTTGTCGTTGATGATGCCTTCCAGCCGGGTCACTTCGCTCAGGATGATGTCTATGTAGCGTTTGGTGTCTTCGTTGCGCACTTTCTTGGCGAGCCGCCGCGTAAAGCCGCCTATCGACACAAGGGGATTCCTGATCTCATGGGCGATCTCGGCCATCATGGTGCCGAGGGCCGCCATCCTTTCCGACTGCACGAGCTGCTTGTGCATGGTCCGGATGTCACGAGTGAGCGTCTCGAGGTTCGTGTGTATGATGGCATTCTCGATGGCCAGGGCCGACTGGGAGGCAAAAGTGGCGAGGAAGCGCAGGTCGCGGTCGGTGATCGGGCGCTGGTTGAACATGTTGTCAACAACAATGACGCCGATCACGCGATCCTTTGCGATGAGCGGGACCGTCGCGAAACTGTTCACGCCGAGCAGCTCGCGGAGTCTGCGCCCCACAAGCGGAGAAGCGGAGGCGTCGAGTATGTTGTAAGGCCGCTTCTCCAGAACGGTCAGGGCCAGCACGCCCTCTTTCGGGTCAAGGGGCACCCGGATGCCGCGGGCCAGGGCGTTCATCGCCACATCGCGGCGTTCAAAGAGATCGCCCGTGCGGATCCATTCCATGAGGTTCGTATGCTTCCCCGTCGCCTCGCTCCAGGCCTTGCCTGCTTCGTCCCAGTTTATGGGGCCCACGCCCATCATGCCCTGCAGGAAGTTTGACCGGTCGTTCGTGAGCAGCAGCATGGCCCGGTTGAATCCCAGCCCGGTGCCGCCCATGGTCACGGACGTGAGAATGATGCGCAGCAGGCGGTCCAGGTTCAATGTTGAGCTGAGGGCCGTGGAAATATCGAAGAGCATGGAAAGCTCCCGGGCACGCGTTTCCGCCTTCAGGGCAAGGTCCTGCATGCGCTCGTACATTGCTGCGTTCTCCACTGCCGTGGCTGCGCCGCCGGCAATAGTGGACAGGAACTGCAGATCGTTCTCGGCAAAGGACTGTCCTCCCTGCTTGTTGTACACAGTGATCACGCCGATCACCCGTTCGTGAAAGAGCAGCGGAACGCTGACGGCAGATCCCCCTGCAGGCAGTTGGGGCTCCGTCAGCGGGGAGGCGCCTCCGATAAGGACAGGCTGTCTGCCCTGGATCGTCATATCGGCCAGCGCTTTTCCGATGCGCGCATCCAGGTCCTTTACGCCTTCGCCGTAGAGACTGTAGGCCGGCGCGCCCTCAAGGGCCTGGGTTTCCGGAAGGTTCAGCAGGCGGATGCTGCACCCTTCCGCGTGAAGGGCCTGGGCGCTGTTCTTCGCAATAAGCGACAGCAGCTGTGCAAGGTCCAGCGTCGATGTCATGGCCATCGATATCCCGTGGATCGTGCCGAGCTCGGAGAGCCGCTGCTGCACGCTGAGCAGAAGCTGGGCACTGCGGATCACGCCGCTGATCTGGTTTGCCGCGGTGGTGACGAGCGTGACGTCCGTTGACGTGATGCGCCAGACCGCGGCGGAGAGAACAAAGATGACCCCGAGGCAGGCGTCGCCGTCCAGGATCGGAGCGGCAGCCAGTGATTTGAATCGTTCGATGCCGGTTTCGGGCACATATTGGAACCGGGGATCGGAAAAAGGGTCTTCCAGGGCGAGCGGCACCTTCTGCTCCGCCACCCAGCCGGCGATGCCCTGGCCGAGGGGGAAGCTCAGCTTGCCGACGGACTCCTGGTTCAGGCCGATGGCCGCGGCAAGGTTCACGCTGCGGCCCGAGGGGTCGATCAGGAAAAGCGATGCCCCGTCCTTTTCCATGCCCCGCGTCACCGCCTCCACGATGCGCTGCAGCTTTTCCTGCAGCTCAATGGAGGAGTTCGAGATGCGGCTGATCTCGCTCAGGATCTGCAGCTCTGTCTTTTCCGTCGTCTTCATGGCAGTCGAGAGCAAAGCAGTGTGCTAGTGATGAAATCGTTAAGACTGCGCGTCTAACCACGGAGGCAGGTCGGTCACGGAGGAAGCACTTTGAACTGTCTATTATTTTTCTCTGTGTCTCCGTGCCTCAGTGGTGGATATTAACTTTTTCGAATGCTCACTATCATGGAGCGTCAGCACTCGTTCCGGGGGCACCCTGACCGGATCAGGATGATCCCCGGATCTTTTCGTAGACGGCGGCGTACTCGTTCGCCATCCGTTCAAGGGAAAAGTCCTGCAGCATGCCGTTCCGCATGAGGGCGGCCCACTCCTGCTTATGCTGAAAGGCCCGGTGAGCGCGCTCGACGCATTCCGTGAGTGCCTCAGCCGAGTACTTCTCAAAGAGAAAGCCTGTTGCCGATCCTCCGGGATGATCGACGACGGTGTCCGCCAGTCCGCCGGTCCTGCGGACAACGGGAACGGCGCCGTACCGCAGGGCGATCATCTGGCCGAGGCCGCAGGGCTCATAGAGAGAGGGCATCAGGAACAGGTCTGAGCCCGCGTAAACTGCCCGGGCCGCGGGGTCATCAAAGCGGGACAGAAGGCGCATGCGGTCCGGGTACTGCTGCTCGGCAAGGGCAAGGAGCTTGCGGTATTTTTCATCACCGGTCCCGAGAACAACGACCTGCAGGCCCTGCTCGAGCAGTCCGGGAAGGGCCTCTGTCAGGATGTCCAGGCCTTTCTGGGCGGCCAGCCGCGCCACCATGCCGGCAAGGGGCGCATCTGATCCCGGAAGGCCGGCCATCGCGCGGAGCGCGGCCCTGCAGGCGTTCTTCCCTTCGGGAGCATCGGCTGTGAACTGCTGCGCTATGGCCTGGTCGTGGGCCGGGTCCCAGGCCGCGTAGTCGATGCCGTTCACGATCCCATGGAGATCAGCGGAGCGCTCCCTCAGCACGCCTTCCAGTCCGTAGCCATACTCGGTGGTCTGGATCTCGCGGCTGTAGGAGCGGCTCACGGTCGTGATCGCGTCAGCGCTCACGAGGGCGCCCTTCATCAAGTTCATCTTGCCCCAGTACTCAAGCGTCTGCGGCGTGAAGGAATCAGGGCCAAGGCCTGTGTAGCGCATGTCTGCCGGCATAAAGACGCCCTGGTAGCCGAGGTTGTGGATCGTGAAGACCGTCCTGGTGCGCCGGAAGGGGCCGCTTTCCTGATACAGTTTCTTTATATAAAAGGGGATGAGCGCCGTCTGCCAATCATTGCAGTGAATGATGTCGGGCCTGAGATCCAGGGCGCGGCAGAGCTCAATAACAGCGCGCGAGAAGAAGATGAACCGTTCGGAATTGTCGCGATAGTCGCCGCCTGCCGTTCCGTAGAGTTCGGGGCGGTCGAAATAAACGTCTTTGCGGATGAAATAGGTCGGCACGCCCCCGGGACGGGAGCCCGTCAGCACATCGCAGCGCTCCTGCCAGGACCCGAGGGGGACCGTGAAGGTCGCGGCATGCTGCAGGCCGAAGCGTGACTGGTCAACGGCCCGATACAGCGGCAGCACCAGGCGGACATCGTGTCCCAGGCCCGCCAGGGCCGGCGGAAGGGTCCCCGCCACATCAGCGAGCCCCCCGGTCTTGGCAAAGGGGGCCGCCTCGGAGGCGGCGAAGAGGACCCTCATGGCTTCACGTCCCGCAGGAACCTCGCAGCCTCCTCGGGCGGCGTCGGGTTGATGTAAAATCCCGAACCCCATTCAAAGCCCGCAACGTTCGTGAGCTTCGGCATGAGCTCGATATGCCAGTGATAATAATCGTTCTCCTCGTCCTTGAAGGGCGACGTGTGGATCACATAATTATAGGGCGGCACGGCCAGGGCGCGGTCGATGCGGCGAAGCACGTTCTGGAAGAGCGAGGCAAGGTCGCGGAACTCCTCGGTCGTCGTGCAGGCGTAGCAGGATATATGCTTCTTCGGCATGATCCATGTCTCGAACGGAAAGCGGGGCGCAAAGGGGGCAAGGGCGATGAAGTGCGCGCTTTCGAGGATGGTGCGGGTCCCGGCCTGGATCTCCTGTTTTATGATGTCGCAGAAGATGCAGCGCTCCTTCAGATTGTAGTGCTTTCTGGCTCCGTCCAGCTCCTCCTGCACCTGGATGGGCACGATGGGCAGGGCGATGAGCTGCGAGTGGGTATGCTCCAGCGTCGCTCCCGCAGAGATGCCTTCGTTCTTGAAGATCAGCGTATACTGAAAGCGCCGGTCCTTCTTCAGGTCATCCATCCGGTCCCGGTAGGCCCAGAGCACTTCTTCCATGGACTTCTCAGGCAGCGCGGCAAGGGTCGCGTTGTGATCGGGGCTTTCGATGATCACTTCGTGGGCGCCGATGCCGTTCATCTTGTCGAACATGCCTTCGCCCTGCTTGTTCAGGTCTCCTTCGACCTGGAGGGCAGGGAACTTGTTCGGCACTGCTCGGATGCGCCAGCCCGGGCCGTTGGGGCCTGCCGAGCCGTCAGAGCGGTAGGCGAGCACCTCGCGGGGCGTGGTGTGCTCGTTGCCGGCGCAGAAGGGGCAGAAGCCCGCGCGCTTCTTGGTGCGCTGCTCATGGAAATCAATGGGCCGCTTGCTTCGTTCAGAGGAGATGATGACCCAGCGGCCGGTGATGGGGTCTTTGCGCAGTTCAGGCATGAGACCTCCTTTATCGTGCAGCGTACAGCGTTATGCGGTGGTAATTGCCTATTATATCGCTCCCCATTCCTGATGTCCAGCCTGTTCAGGGCGGGGGACGCTGGTCCCCGGGGCAGTGCAGAGGATTTCCTGACCAGGATAAGGCCCGCACGTGGGACGATGCCGGAACCAAAATCTTGTCAGCCGCCCCCGCTCCGTATCAGATTACTTTAGATGCGGGACGGAGAAAGATGCACAAAATTCGCAAGGACGTTGAAATTATTTCTTGCGTCTCTTGCGCCTTATTGCGGCAAAAAGTTCTTTCCCTCTTGAGCAGAATCTGATTTATAACTTTCTAACGGTCCCAGGCGAAGAATTTCCTGAGCCATCGCAATTTTCCGGCATAGGGCGGATACCGGAGCGGGTTGTCGAAGAGGATGGGCCGTGACAGAATGCTTTTCTTATGGGAAAAGGCGTCAAAGCTCGATTTTCCATGGTAACTGCCGAAGCCGCTCTGCCCGGTGCCGCCAAAGGGCAGGTGCGGATTGACCATATGCAGGATCGTGTCGTTCATGGTACCGCCGCCGAAGGGGACGCGCCGGATGATCCGCTCCTGCTTCTGCCGGTTCCTGGAGAAGTAGTAGAGTGCAAGTGGCTTCGGCAGGGCCTGGAGCCTTTCGATGACCCTGTCAAGATCGTCAAAGACCAGGACGGGCAGGACAGGGCCGAATAGTTCCTCCTGCATGACCGGCGCGTCCCAGGGAACGTTCAGCAGCACGGTCGGCGCTATGTAGCGCGTCCGGCGGTCCATCTCGCCGCCGATCACGATATCGCCGCTGCGCAGATAGCCTGCGAGCCGGTCGAAATGAGCGTTGTTCACGATCCTGGCGTAATCAGGGCTTGCGGACGGCTCATTGCCATAAAAGAGTGTGATCGTCCTCTTGAGAAGGTCCAGGAAGGCATCCTTTACAGCTGCATGGAGCAGCACATAGTCCGGTGCAACGCAGGTCTGGCCGGCATTCAGGAACTTGCCCCAGGCGATGCGCCGGGCAGCTGCGGGAAGGTCCGCGTCAAGATCAACGATCGCCGGGCTCTTGCCTCCCAGTTCCATGGTCACCGGCGTGAGGTGCCGCGCAGCGGCCTGCATTACGATCCTGCCGACAGCCGCACTTCCGGTAAAGAATATATGGTCAAAGCGCCCGGCCAGGAGCTGCTCGACCGCTTCTTTCCCTCCTTCAACAACAGCAACCTGTTCCTCGCTGAGGGCCTCGCCTATGATCTTTGCTATGATGCCCGCTGTGGCAGGCGCCATCTCCGAGGGCTTCACGATGGCGCAGTTTCCCGCCGCGATCGCGCCGATCAGGGGAAGCAGGGTGAGCTGGATCGGATAGTTCCAGGGGCCGATGATCAGCGTAACACCATAGGGTTCGGCGTAGATCCGGCTTCTGCCCGGAAGGTTCAAAAGATTGGTGCGCGCCCTTTCCGGCCTGGTCCAGGAGCGGAGATGGCGCAGCATAAAGGATATCTCACGCGTTGCCATGCCGATTTCCGACATAAAGGTCTCCATGGAAGGCTTCCGCAGATCGGTCTCCAGGGCCTTGTACAGATCCTGCTCGTGCCGTTCCACGGCCTGTTTCAGGCGTTTCAACGTCTCGATCCGGAATGAGGCATCCCGCGTTCTTCCAGTCAGGAAAAAGCGACGCTGCTTCTCGATCAGATCCTTCAGGTCTCTCATGGGCTCCTGTCCTTCTTGCTGCACGAGGATAATCGATCAGTGCAGCTGTTTTCTCCGGCGCTCATGGCGGACCCAGGCACAGAGCAGATACTGAGGAAACACGCACCGGAAGAGATGGTATCCCAGTCGGGGGAATCTGTCAATCGCTCAGAATTTTCCGGAATCGGCACGGCCATTTTCAGCTTGTCTTTCCTGCAGGGGTGTACTATTCTGAGAAACGAAGGAGCTGCATGGGCAAGAAGGTCGAAAAAATATCAGACACCATCGGGCGGGTGCTTGCGCGCCGGGGCATGGCCGGGAAGCTGAAGGAGTACCGCATCTTTGGCCAATGGGAGAAGGTCGTCGGGAAGGTAGTTGCCCGCCACGCCCGTCCGTTGTCCCTCCGGGGAAAAAAGCTTACCATCCTGGTGGACAGCTCTGCCTGGATGCAGCAGCTTTCCCAGCTTCGCCCTGAGCTCATGGAAAAGGCCAACCGGGCTTTTGGCCAGGAAACCGTGGCAACCATCATTCTCAAGCTCGGCGAGGTCCCTTTTACCGCCGGCATGGCGCCGCAAGCGCGGGAATTGCCGGGTCTGAGCGATCAGGAGCGCAAACAGGTGGAGGAATATGTGAGGGTGCTTCAGGACGTCGAGACCCGTGAGGCGGCCCGGCGCCTGATCGAGAGGGACATGAGGATCAAGAAGCTTGACAAGGGCCGCAAGTAGCCCGCTGTCCCGCAGACTGCGCAGAGGCTTAACAGGGATCGCCGGTTAAGATGGCCTGAATCTCTTCCGTATACGCGCCACCTGGTTCATGAACGACCAGCGGCGGCAGCACCTCTGCCCCAAGTCCCCCTGATTTTACCGCCTCGATCAGCACCAGTCCCGCAGGTTTGTCCGCATAGGGATGGACAAATCGCAGGCGCTTGGGCTGCAGTTTTCTGCTGTGCAGCGCGGCGCTGAGCTCGGCCGTCCGCTCCGCCGAAAAGACGAGAAAGAGCCTTCCCCTGTTCTTCAAATAGACCTGCAGGTCGAGCCATGCCGTAATGCCTGCATCGTCCTGGCGCGCTGTGCGTCGATCAGGTACAGGACTTGTTCTGCCGGTCCCGGCTTTCCGAAAGGGAGGGTTCATCACGACGGCATCAAAGGCGCCCGCTGTGAGGGTGATTCCCAGCGTCCTGATGTCCTGCTCCAGAAGAACGACTCGCCCGGAAGCGTCGTTTTCCTCGATGTTCTTACGGCAGAGTTGCGCGCAGAGATGAAGCTTCTCCACGGCCGTGATGGCTGTGTTGGAAAATTTTTTTGCCAGCAGAAGGGAGATGATGCCGGTACCGGTCCCGGGCTCCAGGACCCTGTCGCGCGGTCTGATGCGGCAGAAGTCCGCGAGGAGAATGCTGTCGAGGGTGAAGCGGTGGCCCTTCGCGGGCTGGGTGATCCTGACCACGCCTGCGCCGCGAAGCGAGATGCTGTCGTGGGTCAGCATGGCGCGGTCTCCGACCTGCCTGTGCGAGTACGCACGCAGACAGGCCGCAATTGGAAATTGGATGTTGAAAATTTCAAATTGCAAATTTGATGAAGTCGTAAGAACCCGGATATAACCACTGAGTCAGGTCGGGCACGGAGAAAAACCTTTACCTTTCAATCTGCTTTTCTCTGTGCCTCAGTGCCTCCGTGGTGGATTTTGATTTTCTCTGAGTCCTCGGTGACGTCTGTAGCAAGAAAGATTTTTTACGAGTGCACAAATGCCTGATCAGGCGGTAAGCTTCTTCGCGATGTCCTTCGGGATGCGTTTCGGCCTGCTTGACAGGTCCACGCAGACCGCCTTGGCCATCGCCTCGGCCAGCACCCTTCCGGATTCTTTTTGCTTCATGACATGCCGGAAGGTGATGCTGGCAGCCGTGCACTCGGACACCCAGGTCTCGACCATGATGGTGTCGCCGTACCTGCCCGACATGCGATAATCGATCTCCACGCGGGCAATGACGAAGAGGATGCCCTCGTCCATCAGCTCCTTTACCGGCGCGCCGCGCTCGGCCATGTATTCCGTCCGCGCCCGCTCCATGTACCGGAGATAATTGGCGTAGTACACAACCCCGCCGCAGTCCGTGTCCTCGTAATAGATCTTTATGTCCATGCTGTGGTTCGCCATAGGGGATTATTTCTGCAGTATCCGTTCCGACGCCACCTGGGCCTCGTGGACGCAGTCGCCGATGCCGATGCCCCGGTACGAGCAGCCGATGAGGTGGATGCCCGGGTAGGACGCGAGCGTGCGGTCGAGCACAGCCATCCTGTCCAGGTGGCCTACGGTATATTTCGGCATGCCCCGGAACCAGCGGTAGACCTTTGCGAACTTCGCCCCGGCCTTCAGGCCCAGCACGACGTCCAGCTCCTCAAGGACCGTTTTGATCATGGCTGCATCGTCCAGGTCGTGCACCAGTTCCTCATGGTGGCCGCCGCCCACAAAGACCCGGATCATGACTGAATCATCAGGCGAACGATAGGACCACTTGATGGAGCTGTAGGTGGCGGCGTTGATGCGCCGGCCTTCGACGCGGGGAACGATGAAGCCGAAGCCCCGGAGCGGCACCGTAACGTCCTCTCGCCGGAACAGAACGGAGACCGTGGCCGACGACGACCACTCGATCCTGCCGAGCTGTCCCGCAAGGTTGCCGTCGAAGCCTTTGACCATCTCCGCGGCCTCATAGGCCGGAGCAGCAATCATGACGTGGTCCGCTTCCAGCCGTCCGCCGTCCTGCAGGTGCACCAGGTAGCCGCCGTTCTGCGGCTCCAGCGCCTTGACAGCTGCATTGAGCCGCAGCGAATCAGGGCCGATGAACTCCGTGCAGGCTCGGGAGAGGGTGTCCATCCCGTTCTTGAAGCTCATGAAATAGGTCATGCGCGGCGCTCCCGGTTTGGGGGGCGGTCCACTGAGCGTGGCAAGGGGACGGTTCTTCATGGCGGCTATCATGCCCAGGACCAGGCTTCGGTTCTTCAGTTCCATGTCAACGAAGCGGGGGAAGGTCGACAGCACGCTCATGTTGTCGGGGTTCGACGTGTGGATGCCGGCCACGAGCGGCTCGGCGATCTTTTCGAGGCACTCCCTGCCGAGCCGGCGCGTTACGAAGCCGGCAAGGCTCTCGTCCTCCCGCGTCTTTCGCCGGGGGACAAGGATCTCCATTCCCATGCGGAGCTTGCCTGGCCAGGAGATGAGCTTCGATTTCGCCAGGGGCATGAACATGGTGGGCACCATGAGCATGACGCCCTCGGGCAGGGGATGGAGCTCTTTCTGCGAATAGATGAAGGTGCCCTTGAACTCGTCATTCGAGGGCAGCAGCTCTTTTTCGAGGCCGAGATGGCGCGCGAGGTTGACGGTCCAGACCTTCTCAGGCAGGAAGCTGTCCGGCCCGCCTTCGAGCAGCAGCCCGTTCTGGCGCTCCGTCAGGATCTTGCCGCCGGTCCTGCCGTTCTTCTCGAGGACCAGGACCTCGACGGTCTTGCCGTGCGCTTTGGCGCCCGCTTTCAGATGGACGGCAGCGGCGAGGCCTGCTATCCCGCCGCCGATGATGATGATCTTCGGCATGAGTAAAACCTCTTTAATGGGACACGGATGAACACGGGAAAAACGGATTATGAAAGTGAGACTCTAAAGGGGCTTGATTAAAGAAAGTCGTGTCCAGTCCTATTTTTTGTCGTTGTCGAATATTTTCCGTTTGACCTCAGGTTTGGGGCCGAAATTTAAAAGAAGTCCCACCTCAAGTTTCGAGGCTTTCAGATAGTTCAGCAATTGCGCCTCGTGCTCCATCAGCACATTTCTTACAGCCTTGACTTCAATGATGATGCACTCTTGTACGACAATGTCCGCAAAATACTCGCCTATTATTTTGCCGTCGTAATAGACCAGTATGGGGCCTTGATGCTGAGCAAGAATGCCCATCTTCTCCAGTTCGATGAGCAAAGCCGTGATATAGACCTTTTCTAAAAAACCGTATCCCAGGGTGTTGTAAACTGTATAAAATGCCTTGATTATTTGTTCGGTCAGATCATTAAGCTTATGTTGCACGAGCCCTTTTTCCATCAACGCGGTTGATCCGTCCCTTCCGTGTTCATCCGTGTCCAAGCTCTTTTGTATTTCTCACAACGTCCGCCAAGGCCGTGATGAACAACGGCGACGTGTTGAGCGATCCCGCCCGTTCGAACCGCAGGCCCAGGCCTTCCGTGTGCTTCCGGTGCACGATGTCGATGTCGTAGAGCGTTTCCATATGGTCGCAGGTGAAGCCGATGGGCACTTCCAGGACCGCGGCAAAACCGTCCGTCTTCAGCTTGTCCAGCGTCGGCTCCACCTCCGGCTCGAGCCAGGGCTCCGTGGCCCGGGCCCCCTTGCTCTGCCAGGCAATGCGCCAGTCCTGCAGCCGGAGCTTTCCCGCCACGAGTTGCACGGTCTCCTCGATCTGGCGCTGATAGGGGTCGCCGGCCGTTACGAAGCGCTTCGGGATGCTGTGGCTCGTGAAGACCACGGCGGTCCGGCCGGCGCCCGCAAGCGTCTGCAGGCCCGCCGAGACCTTCTCGCGCCAGGCGTCGATGAAGAGCTGGTTGTCATGCCAGCTCGGGACAAAGATTTTGCCTATGGAAAGGCTTCCCAGAGGTTCAAAGGCATTTCGGTATGCTCCTGTCGTTACTTCCGTGGAGAAGGGCGACATGGAGAGGCCGACAACGCGTTCAGCGCCTTCCTGGACCAGGGCCTCGAAGGATTCGGCAATCGTCGGGTGGGAGTATCGAAAGCCCTCGCGGGCGCTGAAGCCGGCGCCGAGCTCCTTGTGCAGTGCTGCTGCCTGCGACGCAACGAGCTCCGGCAGCGGGGATCGTCCACCGATGAGCTTGTAGCGTTCGATGACAGCCGCCACAACGGGGGGCGGCGCAGGGCGGCCCATGAAAGCGCCCATGAAGGGGCCTACCTCATCGAGCGTCCGGGGCCCTCCCAGGGCGATCAGTATGACGGCGGTAGGAGACATGGCGAAATAGCGGAACAGGACACGGATGGGCACGGAAAAGGCGGATTAGATGTGCTTGTAATGTCCCTCAGGACGGATGAAAAGACTGATCCGTCTTTTCAGATCTTATCCGTGTCCAAATGCTCTTATCTTTTGCTCAGTTCATGCGTCGTATTGATGAAGAATTCGGCGCTTTCCAGGGGCGTCTGCTGCAGGATGCCGTGGCCGAGGTTCATGATGTGGCCGTTTTTGCCGCCTGCGCGGTCGAGGATGTCCTGAACCCGTTTCCGGATAAACTCTTTTGACCCGAACAGACTGATGGGGTCGATGTTGCCCTGGACGGCCCTGTCCGCTCCCACGCGGTTCCATGCCTCGTCGAGATTGCACCGCCAGTCCAGGCCGATCACATCGCCGCCGGCCTCGGCCACCATTTCGAGCAGGTGGGTCGCGCCGTGGGCAAAATGGATGAGCGGGACCGTCTTTTTGACGCCGGCGATGACGTTCTTCTGGTGGGGCAGCACGAACTCCCGGTAATCGCTCGGCCCGAGCGCGCCGACCCAGGAGTCAAAGAGCTGGACCACCTGCGCGCCCGCGTCGATCTGGGCGTTCATGTAGTTGATGATGACAACCGTCAGGTGCTCCATGAAGAGGTGCCAGGTCTTCGGGTCCGAGAACATCATGGCCTTGGCGTTCTCGTAGTTGCGCGAGCCGCCGCCTTCGATCATGTAGCTGGCGAGCGTGAAGGGCGCGCCCGAGAACCCGATGAGCGGCACCATGCCGTTCAATTCCTTCAGGACCAGCTTGATGGCCTTCATGAGATAGTCGATCTGGCTCGCCGCGTCGATGGGCTTCAGCTTTTTGACGTCCGCCGCGGTCCGGACCGGGTTGTGGATCACCGGGCCCTCGCCCTTGGCGAACTCCAGCCCGATGCCCATGGGTTCGAGGGGCAGCAGGATATCGGCGAAGATGATGGCTGCGTCAAGCTCGTAGCGCCGGATCGGCTGGATCGTCACCTCTGCCGCCAGCTCCGGTGTCTTGCACATCTCAAGAAAGCTGTGTTTGGCGCGTATCTCGCGGTACTCGGGCAGGTATCTTCCTGCCTGGCGCATCATCCATACGGGCGTGCAGTCCACGGGCTCGCGCCTGCATGCTTTCAAGAACCTGTCTGCTCTCGGCATCGGACCTCTCCTGAACATGAAATTGTCGAACGAATGAACGTGAAGGTGCTGCGAAGACCACGAGTGCGTAATATAGTATTTTACCAGCTAAAACACAAGGAAATTTTCCTGTTTTACAGGCAAAAGCATTTTTTGGACACGGATAAGATCTGAAAAGACGGATCAATCTTTAATCAAGGGCAAGAGTTATTTCAGGAATTATTTATCCGTGCAGATCCGTGTCCGCCTAGTGCCCTACCACGCCATCCGGTCCTTGGGAACGCGCCAGTCATTGAAGTTGTAGAAGATCCCGAGGGGCGCCGGTTCGATGCCCTTGAACCGCTTGTGCACGATGGGCGTGGCGTCGGGCA
>JBBIHD010000030.1:0-11139 GCA_037447195.1 Nitrospirota bacterium
GACATCCTGACGCGCACCTACGCGGCGATCTTCCCGACGCTCTTCCGGCCCATCGCTGATATGCCCCAGGACCTGCGCAAGCACATCCGCTACCCGCGGTCGCTGCTCCGGGTCCAGGCCCAGATGTTCGCGGCCTTTCACATGACCGACCCCACGATCTTCTACAACAAGGAAGACCTCTGGGAAGTGCCCTCGTACCGCGACAAGACCATGGAGCCCTATTTTCTGATCATGAAGCTGCCGGAAAACAAGGCCGAGGAATTCATCCTGCTCCTTCCCTTCACGCCGGCGAAGCGCGACAACCTCGCCGCCTGGATGGCCGCGCGCTGCGACGGAGAGAACTACGGCAAGGTCATCGTCTATACCTTCCCCCGGGACCGGCTGATCTTCGGACCGCGCCAGGTGGACGCGCGCATCGACCAGGACGCCTATATATCACAGCAGCTCACGCTCTGGGGACAGCGGGGCTCCGAGGTCATCCGGGGGAACCTGCTCATTATTCCCGTCGAGAACTCGCTCATCTATGTTCAGCCCCTGTTCCTGGTGGCAACGGACCGGGTGGGCCTGCCTGAATTGCGGCGCGTGATCATCGCCCACGGCAATGACGTGGTGATGGAAGAGACGCTCGAAGAATCGATCCAGCGCCTCTTCACGGGCACCCTGCCCAAGGCGCAGTTCGTTGACGAAGCGGAAAAGGTCATCAAGCGGCTTTCGGCAAAGGAGCTGGGATCAAAGGCGCTGGACCTGCTGCGGAAGGCGCGCGAAGCGCTGCGCAAAGAAGACTGGACCGGTTTTGGAAAGCACCTGAAGGAAGCGGAAGAGGCGCTGAAGGAGATGGGGAAGTAGATGAAACAGGGAGGGGGCTTTTCTGATATTTTCAAATCCCCCCTTTGCTAACGGGGGGAAACTATTTAACCCAAAAACGGCAGTTGGCACACGGAAAATGAGGATAAACCCTGAGAAGGCAAATGCTTTGATTCTGAAAAGCTTTTCACCTTGGTAACTGCTCAGGTACTCAGGTCAGCCTTGAGCGATAGGCGCTGTGAGCGTGCAGTGTAATCGCCCGCGGACCGAAAGCGCTGAGGATATAAGCACGTGCTCTGTTGAAGTTTCAACGTATTATGGCACGCTAAGCGCCAGAGCGAGCGGCTGACCTGAGTAATTACTCACCTTGCAGGTGAGCTCTTTTTTAAATATTAATCGACGGTTTCTCTTGACTTTATCCGATGTTCCTGATTTTATCCGCGTCCAAATGCTTTTTTCAGGTTTAATGCTCTGCGTAGCACCTCTCAACAAAAAGCCGGTTCCTCTGCTGCCTAGGCGACCTGCACCAGTTCCAGCTCGAAGGTCAGTTCCTTCCCGGCCAGGGGATGGTTTCCGTCGAGGGTGATGTTCTTATCCGACAGAGCGGTGATCGTCACGAGGACCGTCTGGTCGTTCTCCTGGGTAAGCTCAAGCCGCTGCCCGACCCTGGGATCGAGGTCCGCGGGAAGCTGGCTCCGATCAATGGTTACGATCATATCTTCGCGGTGCGGGCCATAGGCCTCGTCCGACGGTATCTTCGCCGTTTTTGAATCGCCCACGCTCATGCCGATAACAGCGTTCTCTACGCCGGGAATGACCTGTCCGGCGCCCACCTGGAACTGTATGGGCTGGCGCTCCCGCGAGGAATCAAAGACCGTTCCGTCCGCAAGTTTTCCCGTATAGTGCACCAGCACGCTGTCGCCCTTTTTCGCCTGTGTCATGCCCCTGTCCTCCCTAGTGTTTGAATGTGATGTCCTGAAGCGGCGGCTGACGCCCGCAGGGTCTCCCTTCTGCGGAAAACAGCAGGAATCAGCGAATGTTCAGTCTAACTCCATTCACCATTGAGTTCAACAGATAATTTGGGGGACTGCCGGCGGACGTTGACGGAAGCATGCAGTGGAAACGCTGTTAGGATGCGGGTAAATCTGGGAGCGGTTTTGGACGCAGCTGGGGGCGGATGCGCGAATTCACGTGAAAAGAGCGTTTGGCCGCGAATAGAGAAGGGTCATCTTGTCGAAAGATGATAAGCGTCAGGACATGGATCTTACGGATATACATTCGGATCTGTCCCGGCCTTTATCCGAATGTATCAGGTTCTCTCCGCGTCCAAATGCTTCTTTCAGGTTCAGTGGGTTCTCCGTCTGTTCTGCGTCTCAATAGCTCTTCTTTGCTAATAAGCCCGAGATGCTCCTACTCGCCCTCGAATTCGGCGAGTGCATGGACCGCATAGCCCTTGTCACGGAGCCGCTTCCTGCCCCCCACGTCCGGAAGGTCGACAATGAAGGCCATCTCGGCGATCACGCCTCCGAGCTTTTCCACCAGCGTTGCCGCTGCCAGTGCCGTTCCCCCTGTTGCCAGCAGATCGTCGATGAGCAGCACGCGGTCGCCTTTTTCGAGAGCGTCGCGGTGCATCTCCACCGTGTCCGTGCCGTATTCCAGGGCATATTCATGGCTGATCGTCTCGGCCGGCAGCTTGCCCTTCTTCCGCACCGGCACGAACCCCTTGCCCAGCGTATAGGCAAGGGCGCCGCCGATGATGAAGCCCCGGGACTCGATCCCCACAATCACGTCAAATTCCACATCGCCCTTGGCATAGCGCTGCGTCAGGCTGTCGATCACGAGCTTGAAGCCCACGGGGTCCTTGATCAGCGTGGTGATGTCCCGGAACATGATGCCTTTTTTCGGGTAGTCAGGAACCGTGCGGATCTTTGATTTGATGGGCATGCGGGGCCTCCTGGAGCGTGGAATTCGACTGCCGGAAAAGCAGTGCAAGAGTAATAAATTCCCCTGCTAAATGCAAGAAAAAAACCCGGACGCTCCCCAGAAAGTGATGCCTGCGCGGCGGGCACTCCGCCTTGACAGAGAGGGCATCTTCCTCCATACTATGCGATAATACCGACCCGGGGAGGCGCGCATGGCCGCAGCGATACGCATAGAGTACACCTATACCTTTGCCGACGGGACGAGCAGGTCCTTCCCCCTTGCCCTCGACGCCACAACCCTCGCCTTTATCCCCCGGGCGAAGAGCGAGCCACCGCTCTGGACGCTGCTTTCCATGAACAAGTGCTCCAACTGCCCCCTTGACGAGAAGGCCCACACCTATTGTCCTGTGGCCTTGAACCTGTCAGGCATCGTTCAGCAGTTCAAGGACTTTCTCTCCCATGAGCGGGTAGGGGTAAAGGTTACGGTGGAAGAGCGGACCTATGGGAAGGAAACGACCGTGCAGCAGGGCCTCAGCCCTCTGCTCGGGATCATCATGACCACCAGCGGCTGCCCGGTGATGGAGCCGCTCAAGCCGATGGTGCGGTTCCATCTTCCCTTTGCCTCGCTTATCGAGACTATCTTCCGGATGGTGTCCATGTATCTGGTGGCGCAGTATTTCCGGCAGCAGTCGGGAATGCAGGCTGAGCTGGGGATCGAAGGCCTCAAGAAGATCTATGGGCAGGTGAACCTGGTGAACCGCGATTTTGCGAAGCGCCTGCGGGCAGCAGCGGAAAAGGACGCCAATGTGAACGCCCTGGTCATCCTCGACTGCTTTGCCGCCATGCTGCCCCTTGCCGCCGAAGAGACGCTCGCCCAGGTCAGGGATTCCTTCGCCGCCTATCTGGGGCCTGCCTGAGATGCGAAGCTGTTGTTCAGGTGAAGCAGTTCCCGCCTGCATAACCTGAAAGAACATTTGGACACGGATGAGCGCGGATAAGCACGGATCACGGTCGAACCGTGTTCATCAGTGGTTACAACTGACGTTCTTTCGGTTAGAAGATTCTTTTTTCTAAGAGGCTGAATCTCCGTCCAGCGAGCGTAAAAATTTTACCCGGGAGAGAATGTGCCCTCTCCCGGGTAAAGCGTTTACAGGGTCCCGACCTATTTGCAGGCCTTGCAGGTCGAGAAGCCGAACAAGGCATAGGGCGGGCACCAGCCGATCAGGCCTGTTGCGAGCGGAATGATGCCCAGCCAGGCCCAGGGCGACTGGGGCCCCACAAAGGCCAACGACAGTATGCCGAGGCCAAGCACAACGCGAATGATACGCTCCACACCGCCTACATTCTTTTTCATGATCTCCTCCTTTTCCGGTCTTGCCGGTTGACAGGTTCGCAGGTGGTTCCTGCTTGTCCTGAACACAGCTTACCGCAAAGGGAAGGGCCTGTCAGTGACTTTGTCACCGAGAAGGACGTTGAACAGCTATTCTGTCCCGAGAAGGGTTATCTCGTTCCTCGCCAGCGCCACGCTTCCCTGGCGCTCAAAATCCTTCAACAAGCGGCTCACGACCTCCCGGGACGTGCCCAGGTCATTGGCGATCTTCTGATGGGTCGCGGCAAGCGCCCCCTTTTCGGACCGTTCGATCAGGTACTCCATCAGGCGCTCATCCATCTTTCCAAAGGCGATCTCTTCCACGAGCTCCATCACCTGGGTGAGCCGGAGGCTCAGCAGCGAGAACACGAAGTCGCGCATGCTCTCGCTCTCCTCCACCAGCCGCCGGAACAATGCGGACGGCACAAGCAGCATCTCACCGGCGGCGATCGTCATGGCGTGGGCCGGATAGCTCCTTTTCGCCAGGATGCACGACGCGTTCAGGATGCAGGTCTCGCCGGGCCCGATCTCGTACAGCGTGATCTCGCGGCCTGTCTTGCCGATCTTGAAGACGCGGATCTCTCCTGACAGCACGAAGGCAATGGCCGTGCAGGCGTCGCCTTCCGCATAGATCCTGCTGTATGCCTGAAAAGCGCTGCGCGACGAGGCCGAGAGGATCTGCTGCACCGTGCCTGCCGGAGCCTTCTTGAATGCCGGAAAGACCGTGGTAAATTCTTTTTCACTCACTGCTGTCATACCCCGTTGCACCCCGCAGGCTTTTTTCCTATAGTACCATATTCCTCCGGCAGCGGACAGTCTTTTTTCCTTTCGCCTGTCAGGTGTTCCGTGTATAATGCGGCGTCGCCACGGGGGCTGCGCAGCCGCTGTCCCGCGCGGCAATGAACGAAACGAGGAGGCAACTGGCAGAATGGATTTTCGATGGATCTCTTTGCCGCTCGCGGCGGCGCTGCTCGCATCCTGCGCCGGCGGGCAGCGGCCCGGCTACTCGAGCAAACCGGCAACCCCGCAGCCGAAGGGCACGCAGAAGCCCTATACGGTCATGGGAAAGTCCTATACGCCGCTCACGTCCCATAACGGCTTTCGCGAAGCAGGCATTGCGAGCTGGTACGGCACGGATTTTCACGGAAAGAAGACGAGCAATGGAGAGCGCTACGATATGCACGCCATGACGGCGGCGCACAAGACCCTGCCGATGAACGTGTATGTGCGTGTGCGAAGTTCGCTGAATGGCAGGGAAGTCGTCGTACGCATCAACGACCGCGGCCCCTTCGTCAAGGGCCGGGTCATCGATCTGTCCTATGCGGCGGCTAGGGAACTGGGCGTTGACGTGACCGGTACGGCCGCGGTCAGGATCGAAGCGCTGGGATACCGGGAAGCGGGTGGCGCCGAGAAATACCGGGCGACGAACTACGATGCGGGAACTTTTACGGTGCAGGCAGGGTCCTTCACGCTCTATGACAACGCCCTGCGGCTGTCGTGGCGGCTGAAGAACCTGTACGGACATGCGGACATCAGGAAGGCGCAGGTTGAAGGGAAGACCTTTTACCGCGTTACAGCGGGAAAATTCCAGTCCCTTGAGAAGGCCGAGCTGGCGCGTGCGGAACTGGAGGCCGAAGGAAATGAGGGGAGCTTTGTCGTGGCCCTGGACTGACCCTGCCGGGCCGCACCGCCGCTTCGCCTAGAGGTGGCACTTCTGGCAGTTCTTCTCATCGTCCACGCCAAAGGAGCGCTGCCCGTTGTGGCATTTGCCGCAGAACTCTCCCTTCGTGATCTTGCTCATATCCATCTTGTAGGAATTCTTCGTCATCTGGAACACATGGTAATGACAGCCCGTGCATTTGAGGCCCTTGGTATTCACATGGATCTCATGGCTGAAGATGACGGGGCTGGCATTCTTTGGCTTGAACTTGACGTCACCCCCGCCGACCGTCTGGGCAATGCTGAAGGCAGGAACAAGCAGGAGCAGCAGAAGACCCGCCGCACGACCTTTCTTCATAGTATCCTCCCTGGTCAGATGACGTTCATAGTGCTGACTATAGGTTGCATTATATCAAAGTCCCGGCCAATAATCATCAACCATATTCAACACTTAGAGTTTCGAACTCGTGCATACGCTCGGACGCGCGTCCTGTTTTACGGCTTTCAGGCCCATCAGGTGGAGCCCTGCCAACAGCCCCCTGCGTCCGGGACTGGCGGCTCCACTCAACAACGCGACATCCCGCGCGGGATCAGCGCTCGTCGCCGAAGGGATAGTGGGCCCCGTGGCCCGGAAAGATCGTCACCTTTCCGCCTGTGGGCACAAGACCCTGCTGGACCTCCTTCGCCAGATCCTTCAATGCCTCCGTCTCTTCCGTATACACGTGGGTGTCCCGGTTCGGGTTCGTGAGCAGGTACCGGTAGATGCTCAGGTGTTCTTTCTCATCTGCGGAGAGGCTCGGCACGTTCAGCAGAAAATCGGACGTGAACAGCAGACCCTGTTCGCGATTCAGATAGAACAGGAGGCCCGGTGTGTGGCCGCCATGGCTCTCGACGGCCTCGAAGCGCAGCGGCCCGATGGCAAAGTCGGCGATGGTCCGGAACCGGCCGGCCCGGCCCCTGTCCCGGACAGGAAAATAGGTGATCCGCTCGGGAAAACGGCACTCGGTGAACCGGCTCGACAGCCGCGTATAGTACTTGTTCAGGTTCAGCAGCCCGCCTGATGCGCCCACTCCGCGGTTCCTGTACCTGATCACCTCCTGGGCCCCAGGATGCATGTACACCTCGGCGCCGAACTCCTGCTGGAAATAGCCGGACCCGCCGGCATGGTCCGTGTCGGGATGGGTGATGAATATGCGCTTCACCGCCGCGGGATCAAGCTGCCGCGTCCGCAGCAGGCCCTTGATGTCCTCGTAATAGACGCCGTGTCCCGTGTCGATCATGGTCAGCTCGCCGCCGTGGACGAAGAGAAAAAAGTTCTCGCTCGTGGGAAGGCGGAAGCTGAGGAGCCTGACAGTGCCGGGAAGCTCCAGGGGCGGCATCTCGAGCGCGCGGAACTTGTCGCCCGTCTTCGCCCGTGACCGCGATGCAAGGGCCAGCACCTTCTCGAACACGTCGCCTGCCTCCAGGTTCCTGCCCGCCTCGGTGTAGAACCGCACCAGGTCCTGCTCCAGCTCTGCCGATGAGCGCACAAGGGAGCGCAGGTCTTCGATGTCGCTCTCCGGCAGCAGCCGCTTCAGCTTCAGGAAGAACTTCTCGACCATCTTCAGGCCGATCACGTGCGCGGCGCCTTCGGCGTCGGCGCCCCGGTAGACCACCCGGTAATGCCGGCCCTGCTCGTTCATGGCGGCCAGCAGCCTGGTGATCTCCGTTGTGTCCCTCGTTGCCAGGGCGATGTCCGCTGACCCGGCGTCGATGTCCTTGTCATAGAGCATGTAGATCACATTCGCGTTGTGCTCTGCCAGAAGCGCAGCAAAGGAAGCGAGCGTGCCCGGGCGGTTCTCGAGCCGCACCTTGATTTCGAGAACATTCTCGAGCGACAGCACCTCTACCTCGTGGGAGGATGTACGGAGCGGTTCGCTGGAATAGGGGTTCTTCTGAAGGTCCCGGACCATCGCCTGCGGGCCCGCCTCGCTGCCGAACTGGACCTCCACCGCGACGCGGCCCGCGTCGATGGAGCGGTCATAATGGAAAAACGAGATGTTCCCGCCTGCCGAGGCGATGTCCGAGGCAAGTCCGGCCAAAGAGCCCGGCTGGTCAGGAAGATAGACGTGGAATTTTACGAGCATCAAAGCGGACGAAGGGCTTTCCTCCGGCACGCTGCTTTCTGCGCGGCGATAGATGCGGAAGGGGATGGGTTTGGGCGCGGGGTCCTTGCTCATGCCACTGATCCTAGGAAAATGGGTTTATGGACACAGATAATCGCGGATATCAGGTGGTCTGGATAGATGCTTGCGTGGAAAATTGCACCACTATTGAGACGGATATATGCTTCAGTATCTCAGCACAGATCTCTCGGTCTTTATCCGAAGTTATCAGATTTGATCCGCGTCCAAAATGCTCTTTATGGGTTTCTTTCCTTCGAAAACGAGACGCGTACGTATGTTTATGACATCATGGCCCGTGGCCATACAATATATTTACAACTTACCCTTTACAATTTCACATTTTCAATTGCGGCCGCTGCCGCCTCTGCGTCATTCTGGAGGACGGCTGTCTGCCTCAGATGATCAGGTCCGTCACGTTCAGGTAGCGGTCGAACTTCTTCCGGGCGATGGGAACCTGGTCGGCCAGCCAGATAAGCTGCTTCGAGTTCTCCACCGTCACCTTGTCGCGCTCTTCTCCCACGGGAAGCTGCTCGCCTTTCAGCACCTGGTTTGAGCTGTGGAGCTTCAGCGAGCGCGTATAGATGTCCTCGATATAATCGGCAAGGGCCTTGTCGAAGAGAAAGGTGCTTTCATGCGTGCGGGACCGGAAGGTGAGCAGGTCTTCCCGGGAGAGGTCTCCGTCCCGGACGACCAGTGAAAGCAGCCGGATCACCTCGCGGTAGATGGAGAGCTGTTTTTCATAGATCGTCGGATTGATCTTCAGCTTGCTGATCCTGCGCTGTTCAAAGGCGATGTACACGGTGGCCGCCGCGATCAGCAGGAACAGAATGGTCTGGACAACATCGACAATGACCTCAAATACCATTTCCACCGTTGCCTCCCTTTAGATAACTGCACCTCTATGCTCGTTCTCAGAAGAACGTGTCTGGCTCGCGAATCTTTAACATCATGGCCATCGGCCATACGATCAAATTTTCAATTGCGGCCACGGGCCGCGCTATGATTATAGCACGTTCCAGCGCCCGGGCGCTCCGGCGCGAAGCGTTATTTTCCACCCGCTGCCGCGGCCTTTCTGTACAGACCAGGGGCCTTCAGCAGCAGCAGCGCGCCCAGGGCAGGCAGCCATATCCAGAGTATTTCGCTGACCATGACGCGGGCGCCCCAGGGGCCGAAAAAGGCCTTGATCCCGATGGGCGAAACGCGGACCGGCGTCCAGGGAAAGAAATAGCGCGTTGTGTCAAAGGGAGAGAGCAGGGCAATGCCGAGCCCGCCGCTCGTGAAGGCATCAAGAATGCCGTGGGAGGCCGTGAGCAGGACAAAGTAGGGCGCAAAAAAAGACCATTGCCGGGAGCGGTACGGTTCCGCTCTGAAGAAGACAGCGGCCACGAACAGGCCGACCAGCAGGGCGAAGAAGAGGGAATGGAAGAAGCCCCGGTGGCCAAGGACGTCGCCGTAGCGGACGCCGAGGCTGAAGCCGATCACGTCAGCGTCAGGCAGGACAGCGCAGAGCACCGAGAGGACCCAGAAGCGCGCGGGCATGCTGCTGCCTGCAGCAGCTCCGGCTGCGGCGGCAACAACACTATGCGTGATAAAGGAAGGCATGGGGTCACCGGGCCCTGCAGACTATTCGGAACGATACCATAAAGGGCGGCCTTTTTGCAACGGCCAATGCATTCGACCTGCTTTGATAGACAGAACCTATTTGACTGCGCTGCGCCACTTTGCTACTGTGAGGCCTATGCGATTCTTCAGGAAACAGACGCTGACCGGGCTTTCCCGCACCTGCGGCTGAGCAGCCAAGATCGGTCCGACGGACCTGTCGGACGCAATGTGTGCGCTCCAGCCGCCCCAGGACCCGAACCTGCTCGTGGGATATGAGACCTCCGACGATGCGGCCGTATACCGCCTGTCGCCTGACCTGGCCGTCATCAGCACCGTTGACTTCATCACCCCGCCTGTGGACGATCCCTACTGGTTCGGCCAGATCGCGGCGGCCAACTCCCTTTCCGATGTCTACGCCATGGGCGGCCGGCCGGTCACGGCCCTGAACCTGGTCATGTACCCGTCGAAGAAGCTGGATATGTCCTTCCTGAAGGATATTCTGCGCGGTGGGAATGAAAAAGTGGTCGAAGCAGGCGCTTCCCTTGCCGGTGGCCATTCAGTGGATGATAACGAGCCGAAATACGGCTTGTCGGTGACCGGAGTGGTCCATCCTGATAAGATATTAACGAATTGCAACGCCAAAGTGGGAGACGCCATCGTCCTGACAAAACCTCTCGGCACAGGCGTTCTGTTCAATGCGAACCGGTCCGGCAAGCTTCGGTACCGGGACCTGGAGAAGATCCTGCCCCAGATCGCGTCATTGAACCGGCGCGCCCTCGAAAGGGCGCTCAGGTTCCCGGTCCATTCCTGCACGGACATCACCGGCTTCGGCATTGCGGGCCATGCCCTTGAAATGGCGAAGGGTAGCGGACTCCAGATCAGCCTGGAATATAAGAAGCTTCCCTTTTATCCTGACTCGCTCGCAATGTACAAGAAGGGCGAGACCACGGGCAGCAACAAGGCGAACCGGAAGCTCTGCCAGGGAAGCCTTCAGATAGCGGCATCGCTATCACGGGAGGAGGAAGAACTGCTCTTCGACCCCCAGACCTCGGGCGGGCTGCTGCTTGCGCTGCCTGCCGGGCAAGCGGATGATCTGGTGAAAGAGCTGCATGCCGCCGGCGTTGTTCACGCCGTGAAGATCGGCGACGTGTTCAAAGCGGACAAGGCAGGAGTCATGGTGCTGTAGGGCAGGGGGGCCATCATGATGACGAAATTGTTCACCATGCCCTGCAGGCCGAAGCCGGTGCCGAGCGCTCCGGCGATCAGCGCTAAGTCGGTTCGTCCTGATCAGACATTTGGACGCCGATAAAATCTGATAGGATCGGATAAAACAGAAAAGACCCTTTTAGCGTTGAAAGAGAATCACTTTTTAGGTGAAGGCCATTTCTGTCCGAATGACTGGTTTAATCTGCGAAAATCTGCGTTCATCTGCGGCCAGCTGTCGTTTCTGGATTTTGTTAACGTCTCCAATTTACTCTTATCAACTGCGGCCGAATGCTGCGCTGCCCGGCGGGTTCAGGGTTTCTTCTTGTCCCCCTCTGCGAGCATGCCCTTGCCTGCGTGATAGCAGAACCCCATGACGCAGTCCTCGATGCCCTTCAGGTGGCCCTCCTTCAGC
>JBBIHD010000030.1:11181-15020 GCA_037447195.1 Nitrospirota bacterium
GGGACATTGCGGCCCTGGCGGACCACCGGCTTGAGGGAAAGGTCGCCTTCGGTGATGACGCCCTTTTTCACAAGCTGCTCCAGCCGTTCCTTCACGGAAAAATAGCTGCCCTTGTCGTCTTCCATGTTTTTATCTCCATCGCTGAACATTTTTGAGAAGAGTCCCATACAAGCACCAATCCATCCAGGTTGATAGTATGCAGGTCACATGACATAAGCGTAGCAGAGCAGGCGTGGATTGACAAGGTGTTTTTCAACGTCTTGGCATCGCTTGCGCAGAGGTAGGAGCTGGCATTCAAACGTGATATGAGCACTGCTCACAGGAGAACAACCGTGAAAAAAGGAGGAATCGTTTTCTACTATTTGAAAGGATTTTCTATTACAACCCCCTTGATCGCTTGACTATGCGTCAGGTCCTCTGAGAGAAGGATGCTCGCGCCTCCGTTGAGCGCCGCCCCAACGATCATCGCGTCCCAGAAGGACAGATGGTGACTGGCCGCAAGATCTATCCCCGCAATGATATCATCGCCGTCAATCACGACGACCTCCCATGTGCAGAGATCACTTATGATCGCCTGCGCGGACCTTGCATCCATGGGGGCAGGCAATTTTCGCGTAACAGTAACAAAGAACTCCTGCAGGACCTGAGTGCTGATCACGCCGCGTCCGGAGTCCCACAGATCCAAAAGCCTGTCCCGTGCTATTTCATGCTTCCTGCCGGCGGTGTTGTCATAAGCATAGACAAGAACATTCGTATCAAGAAACGTCTTGTTATCTGGCATGGAGCTCATCCCGCGTTGCAGACAGACGGCCCTGTGTTCCGAGATCGAATCCTTTCCTGAGAAGCTTCAACTGCCGGGCGCGCGCTTTCTTATAACCCGACGCCTCGTTCACTTTTTCCTCAAGGGATTCCCGCAGAAAAATGCTCAATGACTTGTCTTTGCTTGCTGCCAGGGACTTCGCTTTTTTGAGAAGCTCTTTGGGTATGGATAGCGTAACGTTCTGTTTTGACATGCTTTTTTACCTCAGCCGCTATTCACATGATTATGTATATCACATTTTTACGTGAATTACAAGCTACGCCCGGAGCCAGTGACTAAATACTAGGCGCCGCCTTTTTCGCACCACTCCCGCGCATTCTGGAACATGCGCAGCCAGGGAGAGACGGTCAGGTTTGAGCGGAGCTTCTCGGGAATCCAGGGCCACTGCCAGGTCAGCACCGTGCGCTCGGGATGGGGCATCATGGCCAAGTGCCTGCCGTCAGGCGAGCAAAGGGCCGCGATGCCTGCCGGCGAGCCGTTGGGGTTGAAGGGATAGGACCCGGTGGTCCGGCCCTGGTCGTCCACGTACCGGATGGGCGCAAGCCCGTACTCGGCCTCGTTGAAGATATCGCGGTCCGGAAAGTATGCCATGCCCTCGCCGTGGGCCACCCAGATGCCGAGCACTGATCCTTCCATGCCCTTCAGCATCACCGCCGGGCCCGGCAGGATCCTGACCGTCGAGAAGCGCGACTCGAACCTGCCCGAGGCATTGTGGATGAACCGCGGCTGGAGCTCGTCGCTGATGCCGCGCCAGGGCACCCAGCCCAGCAGTGCCATCAGCTGGCAGCCGTTGCAGACGCCGAGGCTGAAGGTGTCCGGCCGGTGGTAGAAGCGCTCGAACTGGTCCCAGAGCGTCTTGTTGAAGCGTATCGTTGCGGCCCAGCCCTTGGCGGAGTCCAGCACGTCGGCATAGCTGAAGCCGCCCACAAAGACCACGCCGCGGAACTGGTCCAGCGTCACGCGGCCGGAAAGCAGGTCCGTCATCATCACGTCCCAGGGTTCGAACCCGGCCATGGCAAAGGCAGAGACCATCTCGCGGTCGCCGTTCGACCCTTCCTCGCGGATCACCGCCACCTTCGGCTTCGAGGTGCTGCAGAGGCACTCCTGGGAGGTCACCTCGTGCGCGAAGGCGGCGAGATACTTCGGCCCGCTGCGGTCGAAGCTGTTCTTCCGCTCTTCCCGGATCGCGTCGGGATTGCGCTGCAGCAGGTCGAGGCAGAAGCTTGTCTCTTCCCAGATGTCGCGCAGCTTGCACAGGTCATCGTCAAGCACCGTGCTGTTGTTCACCTTCACGGTCACCTGCTTTTTGACGATGCTTTTGCCGATCCGCTCGTAGGGGACGGCTGCCTCATCCAGCGCGGCGAGCACGCGCTTCTCCTGCTCAGGCAGATACTCGATCACGAACCCCAGCTCTTCCGAGAAGAGCGACGGCATGACGCCGCTTTTTCCCTCGAGTGTGATCTCGATGCCGCAGTTGCCTGCAAAGGCCATTTCGAGCAGCGTCGTGATCAGTCCGCCGTCGGACCGGTCATGCCCGGCAAGGATCGCGCCGTCAGCCAGCAGCTTCTGCAGGGCAATGAAGGCCCGCTTCAGCAGATCAGCGTCGTCCACATCGGGCGACTCGCTGCCCACCTGGCCGAAGGTCTGGGCAAGGGCCGAACCGCCGAGGCGGTCCCTGCCGCCGGCAAGATCGATATACAGGAGCCGCCCCGTTCCCGGCGCCTTCAGGTCCGGCGTCACCGTCTTGGTGATGTCCGGGCAGGTGACGTAGGCCGAGATCACGAGCGTGCCCGGCGACTTCACCGTCTCCGCGCTCCCGTCCTGATTCGTCACCTTCGCGGCCATCGAGAGGCTGTCCTTGCCGCCGTCAACGGCAATGCCCAGCTCGATCATCATGTCCCGCATGGCAACGGCCGCGTCATAGAGCCGCGCGCCTTCGCCCGGCAGCTTGGGCGCCCACATCCAGTTGCCGGAGCAGCGGATGTCCTCTATGCCGCTCACCTGCGCCCAGACAATGTTCGTGAGCGCCTCGCCCACGCTCATGCGCGCCATGGCAGCGGGATCGATCAGCTCCTTCACGGGCTGTTCGCCGATGGCCGTTGCCGCGCCGGTCAGGCCGAAGTGGGACTGGGCAATGACGGCCACGTCGGCCACGGTCAGGTGCAGGGGGCCGCAGCACTGCTGCTGCGCGATCAGGCCCGTCACGGAGCGGTCCACTTTGTTCACGAGGAAGCGCTTCGACCCCACGGACAGCAGGCGCAGCACGCGCTCGAGGGCGTGGAAGACCGTCAGGTCCGCGGGCAGGTCCAGCGGCTTGAGCTGCCGCGGCGTCCGGTCCAGCGTGAAGGTCTTCTGCGGCATCTCGCCCAGGACCTTCGCAAGCTCAAGGTTCACGGGCGTGGAGCCGTCGGTCTCGTCATGCAGGACTATGAAGCCGTCTCCGGTCACGGCGCCGATATAGGCGGCCGATACCTTCTCGCGCTCGCAGAGCGACGTGAAGAGGTCCGCATGCTCGGCCCTGATCAGCAGGGCGTTCTGCTCCTGGTACTCGGCGCCCCAGATCTCGAGCACCGAAAGCGTCGCATCGCCCACGGGGACCTTGCGGATCTCTATCCGCCCCCCCGCGGGATGGATGATCTCCTTCACCACGTTGCAGTTGCCGCCCGCGCCCTGATCGTGAATGCTCGCGATGGGGTTGCCGTTGCCCAGCTCGATGCAGGCGCGGATCACCCGGTTCATCTTCTGCTCCATCTCCGCGTCGCCGCGCTGGACCGCGTTGAAGTCAAGCTCCGCCACGTTCTCGCCCTGGATCATCGACGATGCCGCGCCGCCGCCCATGCCGATGCGGTAGGCCGGACCGCCCACCTTCACGACGAGCATGCCTTTTTGCGGATCGCTCTTGCCCGTATGGCGGCCGTCCATCTGGCCGATGCCGCCGCTGAACATGATGGGCTTGATCCATTCCCGCCGCTCGCCGTTGGGCAGGCGCAGGCCGAAAGAGCGGGTGAACCCCTGGATC
>JBBIHD010000031.1:0-14866 GCA_037447195.1 Nitrospirota bacterium
GGATCAGGGGCAACAGGAAGCTGGCCCTGGCCCTGGCGGCCATCACCGCCGCTGTTGTGGGCGTGGTGCTGAACCTTGCCGTGATCTTCACGCATCATACCCTCATGCCGAATTCCGGCGGCTTCGACTGGTTCGCCCTTGTTGTGGGCGGGACAGCCTTTGTGGGACTGACCAGGCTCAAATGGGGCATGGTGCCGGTGATTATCGGATCGGCATTCATCGGATTCATCTGGAGGATGTATCTGTAACTGTTCAAACTGTGAGGCATGCGTAGAAAGTCGACAACGACCACGGAGGCACTGAGACACGGAGAAATTAATTTCGAGATTGAACGGGCCTCCTCGGTGTCCTCCGCGACTCCGTGGTAAGACCCGCTTTATTAAATGCATCACTACTAAGGAGGAACAACACAATGCCACCGCTCGACAAGCATCTCAAAACAAGCATGGAAAAGACGGGAAAGGACTTCAAGGCAGTGCATGAATGGCTCGATGGGGACCCGGCCACCAAGGCCGCGCGCCACGACATCACCAAGATCTATGAATACGGCCGGATGATCGAAGAGAAGCACGGCAAGGAAGGGCTGCAGGAATATCTTCGGCATATGCATGACGACGTGAAGGCGAAGTTCGACCATGTGCGCGAGGACCTGGAAAAGTCCCTGGCCGAGACGCTGGCCTATTTCGGCGTGAAGTAAAAAGGCAGGAATAACCACGGAGGCACTGAGGCACGGAGAAGGAGTACGACAATGAAATACACCATAGCACAATCGGATATCGACATCCTCCGGAAAGCCGGCATGTCCGACGCCGACATCACGCACAGCAGGCAGGTGGCTGAGAAGGCGTAGGAGATCGCCGGGCGCATCAAGGGAGGCGGGATAGACGAAGAGTTCGTCGGCCGCGGCGGACTGTTCCATGACCTGGGCAAGGCAAAGACCCATGAAATGGAGCACGGCAAGGTGGGCGCCGAGCTCGGGAAGCAGATCGGCCTGCCCGGTCCGATCACGGACCTCATGGAAAAGCATATCCGCGGCGGCCTTACGGCCCCGGAAGCGAAGGAACTGGGCCTGCCCGTAAAGGACTACACGCTGGCGCGAATCGAGGAGCGCATCGTGATCTATGCCGACCGGCTGGTTGACATCATCCATGACGGCATCGTGGCCGTCAAATCGGAGCAGGATGCCGAGGACCGCTTCGAGGAGATACTGAAGACCTATCCGAAGTACGGGAAGAACGATATCACGCTGACACGGTATCTGGGCTACCACCGGGAGCTTCAGGCAAAAATGCGGGGGCAGTGATAAATCTATAAAAACATTTTTGGACACGGATAAAATCTGGAACATCGGATAAGAACGGACGAAGAAAGGATGTTTGCCGCAAAAACGCAAGAGACGCAAGTAGGAATTTTTTTTTGTGCATTTTGAGCATCTTTCTCCGTCCCGCGTCTATAAGAATATGACACTGAGCGGGGGCGGCTAAAAGATTTTGGTTCGGCCTTGTCCCGCCTGTCCCGATCTTGTCGGGGCTTGCGGGGCTTGTCCGGGTCAGGTTCAAGAGTTTCCCCGGGGCGGCGTTTGTGGTATTATGGTCCATCATGAGCCGCAAACATCTCCCCCCGTCACCGTCATCCGCTCTCGGCGAACTGGAGCGGTACGCAGAGGCCAAGGCCAGCGGCCTGCGGACGGTCCTGTTCGTCTGCACGGGCAATGCGGCCCGCTCCCAGATGGCCGAGTCGCTCGTGAACCATCATCTCGGCGATCAGTGGTCCGCCTTCTCGGCCGGCACGGTGCCCATGATGGTCCATCCCCTGGCCATGGCGGTGATGCAGGAGGACGGCATCGACATGGCGGGAAAGACGACAAAGCATATCGACCAGTTCAGGGACTGTACCTTCGACCGGGTGGTGCTGCTCTGCTCCGACGTGGAGCGCTGCTGCCCCAGCTATCCCTACCCGGGCAACAAGGTGAGCATCATCTTCCACGATCCTGCCGTTAACTATGCGCTCCTGTCGCCCCAGACCTACCGCCGCCTTCGCGAAGAGCTCAAGGACCGTATACTCCCCTACCTGAGAGGACTGTAGCATGAAACTACTCTCGAAAGTGTTCTCCCGTGAAGAGGTCTGCAGCCTCCTTGCCATCGGCAATGAGGCCCAGGCGCAGCGCTATGAGCGCTTCCGGTCCTACCTTGACCACAACCATGCGGCGCTCACGGCCCTGGCCGAAATGGAGCAGATGTACTACGGCGGCCGGCCTTTCACCCTCGACTCGGCCTGCTCGCAGTACGGAGACCTGGCAGAGGCCGTGCTCGGCGCCGTGTACGATCTGCAGGCGCTCTCAGCGAACCGCTATGAAGGCCTTGACGAGGTCTTTGCCCGGATCGACGGGGCCGTGGCCCGGGAATTCGACCCGCAGCACCGGTCCAGCGTCACCGAGCTGGTGCTTCCGCTTTCCCGCGTCACCCTTCCGATGAAGGACGGCACCGGCGCCAAGGCGGCGAACCTCGCGGCGCTCAGAAACGAACTGGGCCTGCCCGCCCCCGAAGGGTTCGTGATCACTGCAGCGGCCTTCACCCTCTTCCTGCAGGAGAACGGGCTTTCGGACCTGCTGCGCCAGATCCTGTCGCGCGTCAAACCGCAGTCCTATGCCAATATGGGCGCGGCCAGCTTCGAAGCCCAGACCCTGATCGACAAGGCAACGGTCCCCGAACCCATCAGGAAAGAGATTCTTGCGGCCTTTGACGCGTTGGCTGCACAGACCGGCGGCCGCCTGCGCGTCGCCGTCAGGAGCAGCGCCATCGGCGAGGACACGGAGGCCACCTTCGCAGGCCAGTACACGTCGGTGCTGAACGTGGACCGCGAGAACATCGTCGCCGCCTACAAGACCGTATTGGCCAGC
The DNA here is from genome assembly GCA_037447195.1 of Nitrospirota bacterium. GTDB lineage: Bacteria > Nitrospirota > UBA9217 > UBA9217 > UBA9217 > GWC2-57-13. Next base: position 2,900 of record JBBIHD010000031.1, read on the forward strand.
AACTACTCGGCAAAGGCCATCGCCTATCGCATGCAGTACGGACTCGACGACCGCGAAACGCCCATGTGCGCCCTCGTGCTGCCCATGGTGAATGCCAGGGCCAGCGGCGTGGTCTACACGTCGGGCTCGATGGTGAACGGCACGGAGGCCCTCAAGATCAGCGCCATCCGCGGCCTGGGAGAACATCTGGTCGACGGCAGCGCATCGCCCGACACGATCCTGCTGGACAAAAAGGACCTGAGCGTCCTGAACCGCATTACGCGCAGGAAGGAGCATCAGCTCCTGAGTGAATCGGCCGGCGGCGTGAAGCTTGCCGTGCTGCCGAAGAAGGACCAGGAGGCCCCCTCCATAGACGACGCCACGGCCGCTGAACTGGGCCGCCACGCCCTTGCGCTGGAGCAGTTCTTTCATCATCCCCAGGACATCGAATGGGCCCTTGACGAGCAGGACCGCCTGTTCATCCTGCAGTCCCGGCCCCTGATCATCCCGAAGGCCGACGAAGACGCCGAGGCGCCGAAGGAATTCCCCGGCCATCCCGTGCTGCTGTCCGCCGGCTCCATCGCGTCCCGGGGCATCGCGACGGGACGGGTCTTTCTGCCGGGCGATGCCAATGCGCCGGACAGCGTTCCGGAAAACGCCATCCTCGTGGCCAAAACCGCCGCCTCGGACTATGCACGGGTGATCAGCTCCCTCAAGGGCATCATCACCGATGTTGGCAGCGCCGCGAGCCACCTGTCGTCGGTCGCGCGCGAGTTCGGCGTGCCCGCCCTGCTCGATACGCGGACTGCCACCGCCGACCTGAAGGACGGCGAGGCGATCACCCTCTATGCCGACGCCAAGACCGTGTACCAGGGCCATGTGGAAGAGCTTGCCAAACGCGCCCGGCCGGCGAAAAAACCCCTCTTCGACAGCCCCGTGCACGGCAGGATGCGCCGCATCCTCGACCACATCTCGCCGCTCAACCTGACGGACCCCGAAGGGGAGAACTTCTCGCCCGAAGGCTGCAAGACCCTCCATGATATCGTCCGGTTCACCCATGAGCAGGCCATGAAGGAGATGTTCAGCATCACCGACGACGCCAAGGAGGTCCGGTCCGTCGAACTGACGGCAACGATCCCCATGAACATCCGGCTCATCGACATCGGCGGCGGCCTGCAGGCAGGCCTCACCACCTGCAACACCGTCACGCCGGACCTGATCGAATCAGCGCCCCTGAAAGCGCTCTGGAAAGGCATGACCCATCCGGGCATCACCTGGGAAGGCACCGTCAATTTCAACGCAAAGAGCGTGCTCACGCTCCTGTCGTCGAGCGCCCTGTCGGAGTTCGGCGAGATGCCCGGCGGTGTGAGCTACGCCATGATCTCGTCGGACTATCTGAACCTGAGCGCCAAGTTCGGCTACCATTTCGCCACCATCGACGCCCTCTGCGGTGAGAAGAACAGCCAGAACTACGTATCGATCCAATTCGCCGGCGGCGCAGGCAGCTATTACGGCAAGACGCTGCGCGTCGCCTTTCTCGGCAATGTGCTGAAGGAGCTGGGGTTCCAGGTCTCCCTCAAGGGCGACCTGCTTGAAGCGAGCCTGACGGGCCTCGACTGCCCTGCCCTGGGAGGCGTGCTGGACCAGCTCGGACGGCTGCTGGCCTCGTCGCGGCTCCTCGACATGGCCCTGTCGAACCAGGACGACGTGGAGCGGCTCACCGCGTCCTTCATGCAGGAAAAATACGATTTCCTTGTGCAGGAACGGGAGGACAGCCTGCAGAACTTCTACACCCACGGCGGTCACTGGATGCGCGCCGACGAGGACGGCCGCACCTGCGCCTTCCAGGACGGCTCCAAGGCGGGGTTCACGATCAGCTCCGGCGTCGTGGGCGTGATGAACAAGCTCGTGGGTCCGGCGCTGCAGGACTTCCTGGACAACATCAAGGCCTACTATTACTTCCCCCTTGCCATTGCCAGGGACGCGCGGCTGGAAGCAGGCAGGGCGGACGTCAGGATGAAGTGCGTCAGCGGGAACATCGACCGGGCAGGAGGGCTGGCCTTCGGCCTCAGGAACGTGGGCAACTATTTCGTGCTGCGCATCAACGCCCTGGAGGACAATATCATCCTCTTCGAGTACGTGAACGGCGAGCGCTTCGCCCGCGCCAAGGTGGAGCGCCCGGTCCATGCGGGCACGTGGTACCGGCTTGGCGTCGAGATCGGCCAGGGACGGGTCCGGGGATATCTTGACGACGATGCCGTGGTCGACTACGCCACCGACAAGCCGCTTGCCGGCTTCATCGGCCTCTGGACCAAGGCCGACTCGGTCACCTGCTTTGATGACCTTACGGTCACCGCCGGCGGCGAGACAAAGAACATCTCCTTCTGATCCTGCGAGGCGTTACCCTAAAAGCTGGAATTGGAGGCGGATCAAGGCGGATACCATCCGATAAAATCAAAAGCGATGAAATCGCAAGAAGTCATCAGTTGCCACAGATTCACCCCGTTAGAGTTGAAGATCTCTGACGGGGGAGCCAGAGAGCGCAGAGGTAACGCCTTAAAACGGTTTGATTTTCTCTGGGTCCTCGGCGACCTCTGTGGCTTAAAAAAGACTTTTTACGAATCTATCAAAAGTGATGATCTCGTAAGAAGTCAATTTATCACACAAAGGCACAGAGGACACGAAGAACAGCCAATTGAAAAGAAAGGGTTTTTACCCTTTGTGACTTCCTCCGTCCCGCATCCAATTGTTATAGATACGGAGCGGGGGTGGCTTTGTGTGAGACCGGACTTTTTACGACTTTATCAAAAGTAATCCGGGGTTAATTCCTTTCCGTTCATAAGTGTTCCTCCAGATTAATATTCGAGTTAATCGCAATAGCTGCTGACTAAGTCACAGGGGCGCGTGTTTTTTGACCAACCCGCAGATTCTCTAATAGTTTCCTGTTCGATCGCTTTCTCGTCAAAGAGAACATCCAACGAGACGGCTCACGCGTTATTCTCTGCCTTTCTTATGGTGTTTCAATGTCGTCTTGATGAACTGCCCGAATTTCCTGTCCTTGCGGCGCTTCTCAACATAGGACAGCTCATTGTATTCCGACTCCTTCATCAGCTTCACATAGCCTTCGTACCGGTCCTCGCGCAATGCCCCCTTCTCGATTGCCGCGCGGACTGCGCAGCCCGCTTCCTGTGTGTGAGTGCAATTGGCAAAACGGCAGCCCTGCGCAAGGTCAATAATATCGGCAAAACTTTCCTCCAGCCCTGAACTGACGCCGATGTTCCCCAGCTCCCTCATGCCCGGCGTGTCGACCAGCATTGCCCCGTTCTCCAGAACGATCAGGTGGCGCTGCGTTGTCGTGTGCCTGCCCTTGCCATCATGCTCCCGGACGGTCTTTGTCTCAAAGAGGTCGCGGCCCAGGACAAGGTTCAGGAGCGTTGTTTTGCCCACGCCGGAAGACCCCACCATGCAATAGGTCCTGCCGGGTTCCAGCAATTCCCGCACCTGCTCCAGGCCGGCGCCGGTCACGCTGCTGAGCGCAAGGATCCTGCACCCGATGCCTGCCTGGCGCACGGCGGCGATTCTTTGCTCCAGCAGCTCCGGGCCGACCAGGTCGCTCTTTGTCAGGAGAAGCACCGGCTCAATGCTCCCCTCCGTTGCCATGACGAGGTAGCGCTCCAGCCTGCGCAGATTGAAATCAACATCACAGGACTGCACGATCAAGGCGCAGTCTATGTTGACTGCGATCATCTGGTAGTCGATCTTTTTGCCCGGTGTTTTCCTACGCAAAAAGGATCTCCGCGGAAGCAAGCCATGAATGACGGCAAAGGTGTCATCATTGTGGTACCGGACAAGCGCCCAGTCGCCCACCGCGGGAAGGTCGCTGCCCGATTCAGCGGTGTAAGCGAAGCCGCCCGTCAGTTCAGCGAAAACTTCACCCTGCTCATTTCGCACGAGATAGCCGTCCCTGTGGACCGCAGTCACGCGGGCAACGCCGCAGTCAGGCCGCTGCGCCTCCGCTCTTTTTTCCTGAAACCACTGATCAAATCCGAGAGTTGTCAGTTCCATGTCATATTATACGGCCGCTGTCCGAGTGGACTGCTGGTCTGCACAGGACTGCATACTTGATGGAAAGCAGCTAGCACGAGTACGTCATACCGTAGCACAGATGCAAAGACCGGTCAACAAAGGCATGATGGCATGATGGCCAGTCCTCAAAGGGAAATGTCATACCGCAGGACCTGATGCTATTGGTTCTCCCTCTGAAGCTCATGCACGATTTCAAGAGCCCTCTGCAAAGTGATCCCCTCTCGTTGGTTTCTAGATAGCGGATGGTTCGCAGCATCAAGCTCTATCAGAGGTCTTATTCCATTGTCCCTCAGATAGACCATGGTCTTCAAGTACAGCGTGTCAGGGTAAATCGGCAACTGCGTGCACAGCCAGCCAAAAAATGGCCCGATGTGGCCCCGCTGCGAAGTGGCGTAATTCTCTTGCCAAAGAAAAAAGTTCTCCTCCTTAAGCGAAACCCATACACCCCACGTGAACACGTCTTCCGCATTGTGAATCGGGATCTCCAAACAGCCGTGCACGAAAAAGAACTTTTCGGCTATAACGCAGCTATCTGATGTGAGAAACACATCGGATTCGCGCTTGTCTTCAGGCACGTCCCAATAGGGCGCTGGACGATCTGCATGAAAAGCCGGAATGCCGTCGTGCTGCTGTCCACAGTGAGTGCACTGATATCGTGGCATCTGTTCGCTCCGCGGTTCTCGACCGCAATAGCAAATGTTAAACCGCAGAACCTGAACCTATCGGGTCTTTGTAGTACTTGATCTCTGTGCGCAGTTGTGAGGCATTCTATCTACCATAATGCTCATCGGTATAGTATTGGCTACCATGGAAGTTCAGAGACTTAGCTTTTGCAAAATCGGCATCTGCCTTATCCTTCATCTTCAAAGCTCTGTAAGCTCGCCCTCTAACATAATATGCATTACCGTCAAACTCTTTGGCCTTCCTGGCAATGACTTCGGTACAAGTAGTTATTGCTTTCTGGTATTGCTTTGCATCCTCATATGAACTGCATAAGTTCATGCGTAGATATAATTTGTCAGGCGCTAACTTGGCTGCCTTTTCTAAATATTGAAGTCCAAGGGCATGCTTGCCAAGCAAAATTAATGAATTACCATATACATCATTGGCTTCCCAGCTGTCAGGATCTACCTCGATCGCTTTCCGAGCATAACGAGATGCTTCAGCATTCTGTTCAAGACTGATACACACCAATGCCGCAAGCGTCAGCAATTGAGTGGAATCTCTGCAATTAGCGATTGCTTTTTCTATATTCTGTTTCAATATCAATAGTTCATTTCTTGTTTTTTGGTTTGCACCATCATAGTTCTCTGTTAGCGACAAATGCCGTTTGCTGAGTCTATCATACTCTCCAGAGCATAAATCAGCAGAAGCATTTATTGATATTAATAGCAAAAGCAAAGCATACAGATATTGCATTATTTTCCCCACGCCTGACAAGCCAGTATCGTTACGAAATTAAGATAGCATAGAGAGTCCATCGCGTCAGGCCTTTCTCTGTTTTATGACCTGCCCGTATATTTGATGTAATAACGATACAGGTCGTCGGCGTATTGCAGTACCTTCGAAAGCGAAGCCTTTCTTTTTTCATCCACGAGGGAGTTGATGATGGTCCGGGCCTTGTCGAGGGATTGCCTCGCGCTCTTTACGTCTCCGTCCAGCAGGTGGTACTCCGACAGGGTCATGTAGAGGAATGCCAACACCGGCGCATTTTTCTCCCTGGCGATTTCTTTCACCAGAAGATCCTTGCCGAGCGCGTCGTTTTCCGGAACAGCGTCGAGCAGATAGTAGTCTGCCCGGTCGTTTACCGGCATTTTCTCAAGCTCTGCCTCGCTCTTCGGCTCATGGATGCGCTGATACTTCACGAGCTTGTCACCCATTAGATAAAAGAACGTCGCATACGCGTCTTTCTCCTCGTCACCTGACACCACCCGTTTGGTCTGGGCATTGTAGTTTGAAAGGACCCAGAGTGCAGGCTCGCCGTCATGAGGAGCGAGGTCCGAGCGCAGCGTGACCCTCAGGGTCCCCGACCCTTTATAGTTGTCGATCTGGAGCTGGACAACGTTGCGCTTTTTCAGATTGTCAATGATAAGGGAAATCAGCTTTTCGATGTCCCGATCGCCCAGCCGGTCGGTGAGGTCTACGGCCCGTATCACGTTCATGTAGATATAGTAGACCGAATAGAAGTCATTGATCCGATATTCGGCGTTTTTGTCGCTTTTTTCGATATAGACCCGGTAATCTCCGCCCGTAAGGACCGGGCGCAAAGCCGGACGTGCGGCAATAAGAAACAGACCTGCAGCGATGATAAGAAAAAGAGTGGTCTTTCTCATGCCTACCTCCAGCGCCTAACACTCGCCTTACGCGCTGCCCTCTGGCGCGACGCAGTCGTGTACGAGGTGGGTCTTTGATTAGGAATAGCACCAATATTGTGAGATGACGCCATAACGAGCATTTGTTGTTTCGCTCTCATGTCAGTTCCCAACCGGATTCCTGAGCTCGCTTTTCGAGTTCTTGTACACGGGCTTTTGCCTTACGGAGGGCAAGCTCTGGTGTCCCGCTCCATCCAATCTCCCTCTCCCACCATTCATCCAGTTCTCGCTTGCTTGAGAGAGCCGCAATCCGCTTGATCAGCAGTGAGGCTTCTTCTCCGTACTCGACGTACCGGTTGTCGATGAAGATATCGGTAAGCGGATGATCACCCGACTTCCCGTTAGGCATGTTCTATTTCTCCTCTTTACGTTTGACGCTCTGGTGAGACGCGCGGCTTCTACGCGTTGGGCTCGACCCGATCGTTGGAGTATAGTGGCTGTCGGCTTAGAGCTGCTTTTAAAGTGCGCCGCTACGTATCAGTCGTTACGTCATCCCAAGCTTGCCCCAAATACCCCATTAGCCAATTAAGCGCGTAATGGCGCTCAACAACAATCCCAGGATCAATGTCTTGTGAAACGGATTTGCCGTTGACTTCTGCATCTCTCACGGACCAATGAGCCTGGTAGATACGATCCTGCATTTCGACGATTTCGTTGTCCGGCCTAAGTTCGCTATTGTTTATGAATTCGAACGTGGAGGTCAGGAACGGAAGAAGTTCTTTTAACGCTGAGAAATCGGCTCGTGACTTACCGACCTCAATAGAAGACACCAATTGAAGTGCCCAAAGCAACATCTGTAAAGCTTCAACCCTCCATGAAGCGTTAATGATCTGCTTCTTCGTTGGCTTCTTCAATTGAAAAAAATATCTTTCTTCCGGCGAGACATCCTTCCATATCCCCTCGCGCTTGAGCCAGGAGATTACGTTTATTCTATCTTCATCATGGCTTACCGCTACCAGCGAGCATAGAACAAGACACCTTCTTGCGACCTCAGGGGGTGTCCTGAATTCTTCTCCCTGTTCGACGTCATCGGGTTCATCGAGAAGTTTCTGAAGATGTATCAAGTCGAAATTACAGCGCACACAAAATCTGCTTTTCTCACTGGTCTGTTGTCCACAGTTTCCGCAGTACATGGTCGACCCTCATCCTCTAAGTTATTATCGGTACGAAATAAGATAGCATAGATAAATGGACCGGTTAAAAAGTGCCTGATGGCCGGTTATTCTCCGTGCATCTTCGACTTCGCAAAGCATGTTTAACCATACTTCTTTATTAAATACTTGCCAGCAAGAGATTCAAATTCTCTGAGAGGGTGATAAAATACTTTCCACAAACGATCTTCTTCTGCCTCAGGTATTTCATATTTTTCTCTGAAAATTGCCCTGGCCTCTTCGAGAGCATTATAACAATTTTCTTTCCCAATCAGGCTCAAACCAGCCTTAACTTCTTTATCAAACTTCTCATCAACTTGAAGTAGATAGTTATCAAAACCATCGCTGCCAATCATGCCCCACGCTTGATGTGCGGCAATAAGCTCTTTTAAAGGCGAAGGAAATGGAATAAGCCCATCATTAATGCTGGCCTGACTAAAAAATATCTTTTCATAAAACCCAAAAAACTCATCAAATAACATTTCGGGGTTGGTTTTATGCCTTTCGATAATTTCCTTTATTTCTTGCAGCATGATCTGCATCCTTTATACTATAGCGCAGCGCTGTCAAATTAAGAACACCATACCGCAGAACCTGATCTCAGCGTATCCGATCTTACAATAATACTACAGCGACACTTTTCCGTCATTCCCGAGTGCCTCTATCGGGAATCCAGGGTTTTCAACATCTTCTGGATTCCGGGTCAAGCCCGGAATGACGAGATGGTGGTACCAAATGCAGGGTTTTATCAAAAAGTTCGCTGTAGTATTAAGGCGGCTCGTTATCTCACGAAGGAACACACCGGACTTCGTGCACGGGTCAAGGAACTTCACCGAACTGTCTGCCCAGATGTTCGCACTGTTGTTGCGCGCTGCCCACGCCTCGGCAAGGGTATCTAGCATTCTATTGGCGAACCCGGGCGGCGTGAACACCTCATCGTTCGAGAGGTTCGCGATGCAGGTCAGCACATCCGGGTTGCGGCCGCGCAGTGCAAAACTGTATTGAATCATTGTTCGTCCTCGTCGCTCCGACTGTCATCACCCGCCAATTCGCGTTCAATCTGTTTAATGCTCGGCAGGCTGGCCTGCAACTCTGGGGGCAGGGCTTCGACCAATTGATATTCAGCCACGCCCAGAGGCTGCGTCTTGTCGCGCAAAGCGTATTCGGCCACCACCTTATTCTTGCTCTTGCACAACAGCAGGCCAATTGTGGCGTTGTCCTGCGCTTGCCTGACCTGCGCATCCACCGCCGTGAGATAGAAGCTCAACTGGCCCAGATGCTCCGGTTTAAACTTCTCGGCCTTGAGTTCGATAACTACATAGCACCGCAACTTGAGGTGGTAAAACAGCAGGTCAATGAAGAAGTCGTCACCGCCGACCTCGAGGTGCACCTGGCGGCCGACAAAGGCGAAGCCGGCGCCCAGTTCCAGCAGGAATTGTGTGATGTGCTTGATCAACGCCGCTTCGATTTCCCTCTCGTTCGCTTCCTTCCCGACGCTTAGAAAGTCAAACAAATAGGGATCCTTGAAGGACTCCCGGGCCAGATCGCTGTCGGGGGCGGGCAAGTGCTCGGCGAAGTTGCTGGTCGCCTTGCCCGTACGTTCCAACCGACGGGTCTCGATGTGGATGTTCAGTACATTGCGTGACCAGCCGTATTCGATGGCGGCGCGGGCATAGGCCAGCCGTGTTTCCTGATCCTTCAGTCGCGTCAACAGCACCAGGTTATGGCCCCACGGCAATTGTCCAACAGCCTGTTGGACAATTCCGGCATCCGGCCACGCCTCGGCAAACCCGCGCATATACATCAGGTTGGCGCGCGAAAACCCTTTCATGTCCGGAAAGGCGATATGCAGATCCTGCGATAGCCGTTCAATGACCTTCGCACCCCAGCCCTGTTGGGCTTGCCGCGCCAGGATTTCGCGGCCGATCTGCCAGTATAGCAGCACCAGCTCGCGGTTGACCGCCAGCGCGGAGCGCTGCCGGGCGGCGTGGATGCGGGCTTTCAGGTCAGTCAGCCAGTCGGCGTAACCTTTGGGCGGCGCGGTCAGGCGCACCGGCTTGTCGCTCATGGTTTCATTTCCCTCGCCTGCCGTCTAATCCCATCGAATTCGACGGGATTAAAATCCGGGTTCGTCATGCTCATTCCCCCTTCGGAGCGGCAAGCTCACTCACCGTCATCGGCGGGTAGGTTTTGTCGGCGTAAAGATCTCGTGCTTGCCCAGGGCGGCAAAAAGGTAGCCCTCCCGGCTATATGCCGACGCGCCAGTCAGAATGTCCAAACGGAAGTCGCGGCGCTGGAACTTCCCCTTCCCAAGGTAGCCCCATTCCGCGAAGGTGATCGGCTGGCCGTCGCCGGCGCGCATCTTGAGGGCATCACCATGCACGAGGTTCTGTGACAGCACATAGGAGGCGGCCCGATAGAGCTCATCGGACTCTTCAATATCCAGATAGTCGGCAAGGACTTCCAGCATGTTCGCGCGGCACTCAGCGATGTTGTCCTCCAGGAGCTCGATCCCATAGGTGCACATAAGAGCAAGAAGAGCGTAGTGCCGCTTCTCAAAGTCCGACTTCCCGTAATTTGAGCTCAACGGCTGCGAGCTTGCGCTGCAGAATCCGGACGAGGAAGTTGCCGCTCCCGCACGCCGGCTCCAGGAAACGGGCGTCAATGCGCTCGGTCTCGCCCTTTACGAGGTCGAGCATGGCATCGACCATCCACGCGGGGGTGAATACCTCCCCGTGGTCGGCGACGCGTTTCTTGGACTTGACATAGTTCATAGGCCGATGCATTCCGGACGATGCCTTCTTGTGGTCATTGCGGCTAATCAGTTATTATCTTTACAAAATTAAGGTAGCACAGATAAATATCCCGGTCAATGAATTTGAACATAATCCGCGAATGGCCCTGCTGCTCAAATTTCTTGCAAAAGGGATCGAACGTAGTAATATAGGCGGGCGTGGCTTTCGGGACCTGCAGACGTGAAGGACGCGAAGATTTCAGAATTCTTCAACTCAGGCTTTCGGCAGTCCTTTGCGCCCATAGCGCCTTCGCGGTGAAGGCACTTTATTATTTACCATTTATTGCGCAGGACATTCGACGATATAGTACCGCAATGAAACTAACCACTCCTTTCAAGCTCCTCTGCGCCACGGGCCTCTTTGCCCTCTTCAGCTCCACGATCGCGAAGAGCCCGGTGCTTCCCCTCTTCGCCGCGTCGCTCGGCGCGGACCCGTCAGGCGTGGGCCTCGTTGCGTCGGTCTCGGCCTTCATGGGCGTGGTGGCCAGCATCCCGGCGGGCATCCTGTCGGACCGCTGGGGCCGGAGGCGCATGCTGCTCGCCTCGTCCTTTGTCTTTGCCACGGCGCCTTTCCTGTACCTTCTGGTGACCGACGTCTGGCAGCTCGCTGCAGTGCGCTTCTACCACGGCCTTGCCACGGCCATCTTCGTGCCCATCGGCCTGGCCCTGGTCTCGGACCTCTTTCACCAGGAACGGGGCGAGAAGATGGGATGGTTCTCCACTGCCACCCTGCTCGGCCGCTTCATCGCGCCGCTTGTCGGAGGCTCCATCCTGGGCGTCCTGGCCGCTGACCCCGCGCTCAGCTATCGCACCGTCTATTTCGTCTGCGGTGGCGCAGGCGTGGTCGTGTTCTTCCTGGCGCTGCGCATCCCCGAGGCCGCGCCGCTACAGAACAGCGGCAGGCACTGGAAGGACCTGTTGAGCGTCTTCCGGAGCGTCATCTCGGACCGCGCCATCGTGATCACGGCCCTGGTCGAGGCGGCCATTCTCTTTGCCTACGGCGCCTTCGAGACCTTTCTTCCGCTCTACGCGCTCCAGTCAGGCCTGAGCGCCTATGAGATCGGCCTGTTCCTGTCGTCCCACGTCATCACCCTTGCGCTGACCAAGCCCTTCATGGGACGGTTCTCGGACCGCCACGGAAGGCGTCCCCAGATCGTTGCGGGCGCGCTGATCGGCGCGGTGAGCATCGCGGGCATCGCCCTGTTCCGCTCCTTCCCGCCCCTGCTCGGCTTCAGCATCCTCTTCGGCCTGTCCATGTCCATCCTCACCTCTGCCACGGCCGCGCATATCGCGGACCTGAGCAGGGCCGAGGGCCGGGGCAGCGCCATGGGGGTGCTCGGCTCGGTCATGGACGTCGGTCATACCACCGGGCCCATCGCGGCCGGCATGATCGCTGCCTCGTTCGGCTTCGGCGCCGCCTTTGTGGGTGCCGGCGTAGTTCTGGCGATCACGGCCTTTCTTTTCCTCGCAGCATCCGGGCATTCCGCACCCACCTCGACATAGGTCTGACGCCAGCGGCAGTGAAACCTGCAACGAGCTGTTGGCCGCGGATGGACGCGGATTTTCGCAGATAAGCGGAATCCAC
>JBBIHD010000032.1:0-10322 GCA_037447195.1 Nitrospirota bacterium
CGTGGAGCCGCTGGAAGAAGCGGCCGCCCCGGCCGCCGCCGGCGCTGTTGCCTTGAAGCCGCAGGAAGAGGCGCCGCCGGCCGGACCGCCCGATGCGCAGTCGCTCCAGACCGAGATCGAAGAGGCAAAGCGGACCGGCGTGCTTGAGAAGCGGGGGCTCGGCCGCCGCGCCAAGGACGCGGTGGAGGTGGAAAAACAGTTCATTCGCGTCAATATCGAGCGGCTGGACAACCTCATGAACCTCGTGGGCGAGATGGTGGTGAACCGGAACCGGCTGGAGCGCCAGATCGATCTCGTCAAGTCGCTCCGGGAAGAGATCACGTTCAATCAAAAACGACTCCTGACCACGGTCAAAAGCTTTGAGGAAAAATACGAATACACCCTGAACTACCAGATGCCGGGGCAGCAGGCGCCCGTCCAGTCCCATGATTTTTTCGACCTCGAGTTCGACCGGTACGACGATTTCAACCTTCTGTCGCGCAAGCTCACGGAGATCACGAACGACACGAACGAGATCATGACCGAGCTTTCGGATTTTTTCGACGCCTTTGAGCTCGATACGGCCAAGATCTCCACGATCACCACGAACCTCCAGGACGAGATCACCATGGCGCGCATGGTGGAGATGGACAAGCTCTTCCAGCTCTACCAGCGGCCCGTGCGGGACCTGGCACAGGCAGAGGGCAAGGAAGTGGACCTCGTCGTGACGGGCGGCGAGACCAAGATCGACAAGACCATCTTCGAGATCATATCGGATCCGATCATGCACATGGTCCGCAATGCCGTGTCCCACGGCATTGAGGCGCCCGAGGCGAGGCAGAAGCGGGGCAAGGACCCGAAGGGGTCGCTGATCCTGAACGCGCGGCACGAAGGCAACAATATCGTGCTCGAGATCCAGGACGACGGCGAGGGCATGGACCCGGTGAAGCTCCGCACAGCGGCGGTGGAGAAGGGGTTTCTCACCCGGGCAGAGGCCGACGGACTGTCCGACACGGAGGCGCTGAACCTGATCTTCCGCGCCGGCTTCTCCACGGCAGCGGCGGTGAGCAAGGTCTCGGGCCGCGGCGTCGGCATGGACGTGGTCTCGAACCAGCTGTCAAAGATCAACGGGCGCATCGAGATCAAGACCGAGCCGGGAGTCGGCACGAAGTTCCTGATCCGCCTGCCGCTCACGCTGGCCATTGCCCAGGCGCTGATCGTCAAGTTCAGGGACCAGGAAATGGCCATTCCCATGACCCTCGTTGAGGAAACGACCCGCTTCTCCTTCAAGGAGATCCAGCGGGTCGCCGGCGAGGAAATGGTGAACCTCCGCGATTCCCTCATCAAGCTCGTCAAGCTGAATGAGCTGCTGGGGCTGGGAAAGTTCCCGAAGAAGGATGAATCGTTCCGCCATCCCACGCTCATCCTCGGCATGGCGGAAAAGCGGCTCGCCCTGATGGTGGAAGACATTGCCGGCCGCGAGGAGATCGTGGTGAAGTCGCTGGGCGAATACCTCAAGGGCGTGAACGCCTTCTCGGGCGCGACCATTTCCGGCGAAGGGAACGTGCGGCTGATCCTGAACATATCGATGCTGTTCGGCGAGGAGCCCATCGGCGCCAAGGCAAGCGTCATCCCGGTGCGCCAGGCGGTCCAGCCTGCTGTCGAAGCCCCCCCGGCGCCGAAGGGCAAGCCCCAAGTGCTGGTGGTGGACGATTCGATCAGCATCCGCAAGTTCGTGCAGCGCTTCCTGGACCGTGCAGGCTACGACGTGGAAGTTGCCTCCGACGGCATGGTAGCCCTTGAAACGATGGGCAAGGCGAAGTTCGACGTGGTGATAACGGACCTCGAAATGCCGGTGATGCACGGGTATGATCTGATCGCCGAGATGAAGCGGAACTCCGCCCTCGCCAAAACACCGGTCATCGTGCTCACCTCCCGCGCCGGGGACAAGCACCGGCAGAAGGCCCTGGACATGGGCGCCCAGGACTACCTGGTCAAGCCCTTTGACGAACAGGAGATGCTCGGCGCGCTCAAGCGGGTCCTGAGCGGGGCCGCCCTCGCAGCCCGGGCCTGATCGCACAACACTATGGCAGAGAGCACCCGTTTTGTGATATTATCCCTGGAAGGCGACAAGTACGCGATCCCGCTTTCGAGCGTCGTCGAGATCACGGCCCTGCAGGGGCTGGAGCGGGACAGGAACCTGACCGAGATCTTTGAAGGCAAGACGGAATTCCGGGGGAAGCGGCTTCCGGTGGTGAACATCAAGAAGCTGCTCCGGGTGGAAGGGCTGCCGGGCAGGATCCTGCTGGTCCTGAAAGGCGCCAAGGGCATGTTCGGCCTGCTCGTTGATGCGGTGGCCGAGATCCTCGAGACGGACAAGAAGGCCGTCCCGTTTCCGTCCGGTGTGATGAATCCCACGATGGCCTATTTTCGGGGCATCCTGCGGCACGGGGACGCCCTCGTACTGCTTCTGAATGCGGACGGGCTGCTATGACCGGCAGATATCTGCTCTTTCTCCTGTGCGGTCAGCTGTTCGGTGCGAGGCTTGAGGGCGCCCTGGAGATCCTGCCCTGGCGCTCTGCCAGGAAGGTGCCCCTTGCCTATACGTATGTAGAGGGCCTGATCGATTACCGGGGCATCCTCTACCCCCTGTTCAGTCTGGCGCAGCGGCTCGGGTTGAAGCCCCAGGGCCCCATCGGGTTCGCGGCCCAGGGCGCGCCGGTCCAGGCGGACCTGCAGAGCATCATTCTGCTTGAGGGGAAAAAAGCCCCCTTCGGCATCACGGTCGACAGCATCGTGAAGATGATACAGGCCGATGAGGTGGCGCCGCCGCCCGTGAAGGACCCGAGCGCGGGCGACGGATTCATCAGGGGTCTTCTGTACGACGACAACAAAGAGATCGTACTTCTCGATTTCGAAAGGCTGTTCTTCCATGGCGGTTAAGATTTTAATGGCAGACAAGAGCATCACCATCCAGAAGGTCGTGGAGATGCTGTTCTCAGGCAGGGAGTACGAGGTTGCCTGCGTGAGCGACGGCGAAGCCGCGTTGAACGAGGCTGCGCGCTTCATTCCCGACGTTATTCTGGCCGACAGGGACCTGCCGCGGCTGGACGGCTACAGCTTCGCCGCGCGGCTGAAAGAGAACGCTTCGCTGGCCCAGACGCCGGTCATTCTCATGCTCGGACGCGACGATGTGCTCGACGCGGCGCGCGCCCGCTCGGCCGGCATCCTCGACCATATCGAAAAGCCCTTCGAATCCCAGGAGCTCATCGGCAAGGTGAAGAAAGCGCTCACATCGGCGCCGCCCCGGCTTGCCGAGCCCGCCCCTCCGCCTCCGCCGCCCCAGCGGCCCGCAGCCGCTTCGCCGGCCCGCCCTGCCGCGGCAGCGCCAAAGCAGTCCGTGCCGTCGGACATCTTTGATATTATCCGCGAGGCGCCTTCGGAGATCCAGCGGCAGCCCGCAGCGCCCCAGGAGAGCTCCGTATTCGAGGTTGAGCCCGAGATCGAGATCGAAGGCCCCTTTGGCCGGAGCGAGGAGCGCGTCCTGCCCACAGGCCCCCGGGCCGTGGAAGAGATCCGCGAGGGTCTGGGGCTCGGCGGGCGTGCGCGGCAGGAGCCGTCGCCGCCGCCCGAGATCACCACGTTCGAAAACCTCGACTCGGCGGTCGGTGCTGCCAGCGAATACATGCCGCCTCCCCGCGAACCGGCGCGGCCCGCCGCGGCCCCTCCGGGGCCGGGACCCTGGCAGGCGGCACAGGCTGACCGACAACCGGCTGCTGCAGGCGTTTCCGAGGACATGGTCCGCGGCATTGCCGAGGAAGCGGTGGTCCGGGTCGCCCGGGAAGTGCTTGAGAAGGTGGCCTGGGAGGTCATTCCTGATCTTGCCGAACGGCTCATCAGGGAAGAGATCGAGCGGTTGAAAGCCGGCATGTAGGCGGCAGTCCGGGTCAACGAAGCCACGTACGCAGGAGGGGACTGGCTCCCCTCTTTTTCCTTTTCCCAAGACTATTTCACCTCAGTGCGGATTTTGGTGAACGCACCTGCATCCCTCTCTCCCGGACGCGTCCAGCGCTCAGGGGACGCAGGAGCCATGTTATCTCTCTCTGCGCAGAGCGAATGTTGACAATAAGCGATAGCCGCGGATCACCTGGCAGGTCGCAGCGGGCAGCGGGTTCAGTGCATCAGGCGAAGCCCGTTGCCTCCGCGAACCAGGCTCGGCCGCGTTGAAAGGGGTTTTCATGTCCGATCGGGAGTTGAGCAAGACCTACGAGCCGGGCGTCGTTGAGGACGCATGGTACGGCGAGTGGGAACAGAAGCGCTATTTTCATGCCCCTTCCGACGCAGGGGGCAGGGCCTATTCGATTGTCATTCCCCCGCCGAACGTAACGGGATCGCTCCACATGGGCCACGCGCTGAACGCAACGCTCCAGGACATCCTGGTCCGCTGGCGCAGGATGAGCGGCGACAGCGCGCTCTGGCTTCCCGGCACGGACCACGCGGGCATCGCCACGCAGAACGTGGTGGAGCGCCAGCTCGCGGCGGAGAAGGTCGACCGCCACGCGCTGGGCAGGGAAACATTCATCGGGAAGGTCTGGGAGTGGAAGAAGGAGTACGGCGGGCGCATCATCGGCCAGCTCAAGAAGCTCGGCGCCTCCTGCGACTGGGAGCGCGAGCGCTTCACGATGGATGAAGGCCTGTCCCAGGCCGTGCGCGAGGTCTTTGTCCGGCTCTACGAAGAGGGCCTCATCTACCGCGGCGAGCGGCTGATCAACTGGTGCCCCCGCTGCCATACGGCCTTGTCGGACATCGAGGTCGAGCACGAGGACGAAAAAGGCAAGCTCTATCATATCGCCTATCCCCTGAGCGACGACGGGAACATCCGGCTTACTGTGGCAACGACGCGGCCCGAGACCATGCTGGGCGATACGGCCGTGGCTGTCCACCCCCTTGACCCCCGGTACAAGGACCTGATCGGAAGGACCGTTGCCCTGCCGCTCACGAGCCGCAGGATCCCTATCGTGGGCGACGCGGTCCTGGTGGACCTGGAGTTCGGCACCGGCGCAGTGAAGGTCACGCCGGCCCATGATTTCAACGATTATGAAGCGGGACTGCGCCAGACGCCGAACCTGCCGCGCGTCCGGATACTGGACGACAAGGCCGACATCCTTCCCGACATCCCCGATGTGCCCGCCGGGGTCCTGAAGATGCTGGCCGGCAAGCCTGCCAAGAAGGCGCGGGGCATCGTTGTGCAGCTGCTGCAGGAGCAGGGCTTCCTGGTGACCACGGAGGACCACGGCCATGCCGTGGGCAAATGCTACCGCTGCAAATCCGTAGTGGAGCCCTACCTTTCACCGCAGTGGTTCGTCTCCATGCAGCCCCTGGCCGCGCCCGCCATCGAGGCTGTTGAGAAGGGCAGGATCACCTTTGTGCCCAAAGGGTGGGAGAACACCTATTTCGACTGGCTCAGGAACATCAAGGACTGGTGCATATCGCGCCAGATATGGTGGGGCCACCGGATCCCGGCATGGTACTGCGACGACTGCGGCGCGATCACCGTGAGCCGGGAGGATGTGGGCTCCTGCTCAAGCTGCAAGAGCGCGAAGGTCCGGCAGGAGACGGACGTGCTCGATACGTGGTTCTCCTCGGCCCTCTGGCCCTTCTCGACGCTTGGCTGGCCCGCGAAGACCAGGGAGCTGGCGTCCTACTACCCCACAGCGGTCCTGGTCACGGGATTCGACATCATCTTTTTCTGGGTAGCACGCATGATCATGATGGGCCTGCACTTCATGAAGGAAGCGCCCTTCCGGCACGTCTATATCCATGCCCTGGTGCGCGACGCCGAAGGCCAGAAGATGAGCAAGTCCAAGGGGAACGTGATCGACCCGCTCACCATGATCGAGCAGTACGGCGCCGACGCTTTCCGGCTCACGCTCACGGCCATGGCCGCCCAGGGCCGGGACATCAAGCTGGCGCCGGAGCGCATCGAGGGGTACCGCAATTTCGCCAACAAGCTCTGGAACGCAAGCCGCTTCGTGTTCATGAACCTTGATGACGAGTTCACTCCGAACGCCGGTCTCCTGACCGGTGATTCGTCCCTTGCGGACCGGTGGATACTCTCACGCCTCCAGGCAGCCGTCACGGAGACGCACAACGCCATCGCGGACTATCGCTTCAACGACGCGGCATCGAGCCTGTACCATTTCATCTGGCATGAGTACTGCGACTGGTATCTGGAGCTCTCGAAGCCGTCGCTGAACCAGGAGAAGGGCTCACCGGCCCGGAAGGCGGCGCAGACCGCGCTGGTGACGACGCTGGAAGCAACGCTCCGGCTGCTGCACCCCATCATGCCGTTTATTACCGAGGAGATATGGCAGAAGATCCCGCAAGGCGTACGGGGTGCGGGGAAGGGAACAGCGGCGGCATCGATCATGATAGCGGCCTACCCGCAGGCTGATGAGTCGCTGCGGAATGCCGGGGCCGAACAGGACATGCAGATGGTGATGGACGTGATCTCGGCGATCCGGAACATCCGGGGCGAGATGAACATCCCGCCGTCGTCCCAGATCGCGGCCATCATCAAGGTCGAAGACGGGGAGCTCGGCAGGCACCTTGAGAAGAATGCGGGCTATGTGCGGACCCTTGCGCGGCTCGCGGAGCTGCGCATCGGCCAGAAGGAAGCAAAGCCCCAGGGCGCGGCTGCAGGCGTGATCAAGGGCGCCGAGGTGTACGTGCCGCTCGAGGGCGTGCTTGACCTCGGCCAGGAGCGGGACCGGCTCGGCAGGGAGCTGGAGCGCATCGAAAAGGACATCGCGCTGTTCGCGAAGAAGCTCGGCAACAGGGACTTCGTGGAGCGGGCGCCCAGGGCGGTGGTGGAGAAGGACACGGCAAAGCTTGAAGAGCTGAAGGCAAAGCGGGAGAAGCTGGAGCAGAACCTGAAGATGCTGGGGTAGCACCTGGGCGCCTTTACGGACAGGCGGATTTGTGCTATAGTATGTGTATTGAGAGGTGTATAAAATGCGTACGAATATCGTGCTTGACGACGACCTCGTGAAGAAAGCGTTCAAGCACTCAAAAGCGAAAACAAAGAAGGACCTTATTCAGGAGGCCCTCGAGGAGCTGGTGGCCGCCCGCCAGAGGCGCGATCTTCGCGCTTTGAAAGGAAAGATCGACTTTGCCGAAGGGTATGATTACAAAAAGCTTCGCAAGGGGGCCTGAGCGTGGTCCTCGTTGATACATCCGTTCTTATCGATTATCTCCGCGGTACGGACAACCACTCGACCAGCCTGTTCAACCGCATTCTCGAGAGCAACATACCGTTCGGCATAACGTCTCTTATTTATATGGAAATACTGCAGGGCGTGAGGACCGAGAAAGATTTTATCGCAGTAAAAGAGTACCTCGACACACAGCGCTTCTACGGTTTGCGCGACGAAAAGGCCTCCTACGCGGCAGCAGCCCGGATCTATTTTACCTGCAGAAAGCAAGGCCTGACAATAAACAGCACCGGCGACTGCCTGATCGCCCAGACCGCCATCGAAAACGATCTTTTTCTGCTGCATAATGATTCCGATTTTGTAAAAATGCAGAAAGCAGTGAGTATCAAGTTCTTCCACCTGTGACGCTGCGGGTGCTATGCGGAGTTCGCTGACGGAATGGATAACACTATTCACACATTGATCAACGAGGCCCTTGCCGAAGACATCGGCAGCGGCGATGTGACCTCCGCGGCCACCATCCCCGGTGATGCCCGGGGCAGCGCGGAGATCAGGGCGAAACAGGACCTTGTTCTGGCCGGGCTCGATGCAGCGCGCCAGGTCTTCCTGGTCCTCGATCCCGATATCGCGTTCGAACCGCTCGCAGAAGAAGGTGCTACAATAAAGGCGGGAACCGTGCTGGCCAGAGTCGCGGGCAGGACGAGAACCCTGCTGGCCGGCGAGCGGGTGGCGCTGAACCTGCTGCAGCATCTTTCGGGCATTGCAACGCTGACCGCACAGTATGTCGAGAAGCTGAAGGGCACGAAGGCGCGGATCCTGGACACGAGGAAGACGCTCCCTGGTCTTCGCGCCCTGGAAAAATACGCTGTCCGGACAGGCGGCGGCCGGAACCACCGGTTCGGGCTTTTTGACGGCGTTCTGATCAAGGACAATCATATAACAGCCGCCGGAGGCATCACGAGGGCCGTGGAGCTGGCGCGGAACAGGGCACACCACCTTCTCAAGATCGAGGTAGAGACAAAGACGCTCGACGAGGTGCAGGAGGCGCTGGCGTCCGGCGCCGATATCATCATGCTCGATAACATGCCGCCGGACATGATGCGCCAGGCGGTAGGGCTGGTGAGCGGCCGCGCCGTGGTCGAGGCCTCGGGCAGCGTATCGCTCGAAACGGTCCGGCAGATCGCCGAGACAGGCGTGGACCTTATATCCGCGGGCAGCCTGACCCATTCAGCGCCGGCCGTTGACATCAGTATGAAACTGAAATAACAGGCCCCGGGGTCCAGGGGCAAGGGTCAGAAGCGCCGCTTTTGACTTCCTGGACGCCGGCGCCTCGACCCTGCGCCCCTATGAAAAGAGATGACATCCTCCGGCTACTGCTGAGCGCAAAGACTGGGTATGTGTCCGGCGCCAGGCTTGCGCAAAAACTGAACATCAGCCGCGCGGCTGTCTGGAAGCACATCAAGGCGCTCGAGCTGGAAGGATACGAGATCGAGGCCGTACCGTCGAAAGGATACCGGATCATGAGCATTCCCGACGCGATCAACCTCAGGGACCTGGAAGCGGCAGTCAAGACGAAGGTGGTCGGCAGGAAGGTCCATCTCCTGCCGGAGGTGGAATCAACGAACAGCGCCGCCGCCGGGATGGCTTCGGCAGGGGCGCCAGAGGGCACAATCGTTGCGGCAGAGGTCCAGACGGGCGGCAAGGGAAGGCTCGGCAGGACCTGGATCTCGCCGAAAGGGAACCTGTACCTGAGCGTCGTCCTCCGGCCGAAGATCGCGCCGAACAAGGCGCCCCTCATTACCTTGATGGGAGCCGTGGCCGTCGTTTCGGCCATCCGGAAGCAGACGGCCGTGCATGCCCGGATCAAATGGCCCAACGACATCTTCGCGGGGGAGCGGAAGGTCGGCGGACTGCTGACCGAGATGAGCGCAGAGCCGGACCAGGTGCGCCATATCGTGCTCGGCATCGGCCTGAACGTGAACATGGATGCCGCAAGCCTGCCGCCCGCTGTTGCGAGCCTCGCCACGACGCTCTCGGCCGAAACCGGCTCGCCGGTGAACCGGACCAGTCTGCTTGCCGAGATCGCTTCGGAGCTTGACCGCTGGTACCAGACGTTCCTGAAGAACGACGCCGAGGTCCTGCGCGCCTGGGAATCGATGAACATGACGATCGGCCGACAGGTCACGGTGAGCAGCGCGAACGAAACGCTCCAGGGCACGGCCGAGGCGATCGATCATGAGGGCCGCCTGGTGATCCGCACCGGGGACAACGCGCTGAAAGCGGTCGCCGCAGGGGATGTGACGATCGTGAAGAAATAAACGGACGCGGAGACCTGGTGACACGGAGAAGATCGGCGAAGGTGTATTCCTCATCGCCGTGTCTCCCTGTCTCCCCGTCAAACCTTCCCGGAGAGTGGAATGCTGCTCGCAATTGACATCGGAAACACCAATGTTGTGCTCGGCGTATTTGACGGCCGGAAGCTCGTCCAGAGCTGGCGCGTCGGCACCAAGACCCAGATCACGCCGGACGAGTACGCCATGATCTACAAGGACCTGTTCAACTTCGCGGGCCTCGAGTTCGGCCAGATGGCAGGTGTGATCATTTCGACGGTAGTGCCGCCCCTGCTGCCGGTCATGACAGAGATGTCCCGGAAGTATTTCCGCCTGGAACCCCTGGTGGTGACCTACGGGCTCAGGACGGGCATCACGATCCGCTATGACAACCCAAAGGAGATCGGCGCCGACCGGATCGTGAACGCAGCGGCGGCCTATTCGCTCTACGGAGGCCCGCTCATCATCATCGATTTCGGCACGGCGACCACCTTTTGCGCCGTCACCGGGAAGGGCGATTATCTGGGCGGGGCCATAGCGCCGGGCATCAAGATATCGGCAGAGGCGCTTTTCCAGCGGGCCTCCAAGCTGCCCCGCGTGGAGCTGGCAAAGCCGCCGGCGGTCATCGGCAGCGACACGATCAGCGCCATGCAGGCCGGCGTGCTGTTCGGCTATGCGGGACTGGTGGACGGCATTGTGGAGCGCATGAAGCGCGAGCTTTCGCCCGACGCCCGCGTGGTGGCCACCGGGGGCCTGGCGGAACTGGTGGCCCCTGAGACGCGCAGCATCCAGGAGATCA
>JBBIHD010000032.1:10332-10574 GCA_037447195.1 Nitrospirota bacterium
CCCAGCTCACCCTGGAAGGCCTGCAGTTATTGTATGAAATGAACCGCTGATCCCTTCCCTTTCCGGCAAAGCCGGCGCCGGCCCGCCTTGACGCACGCCGGATTTTATGATATTTTTGGCCTAGGCGTGATTTTTTTGGAGACCTCATGAAGATCCTTGTAGTCGATGATGAAGCAGGCGCGCGGGAGCTTTTTCAGTCCATCCTTGCCGATGAGGGGTATGAAGTCGCCCTTGCGGTGAAC
>JBBIHD010000032.1:10613-14262 GCA_037447195.1 Nitrospirota bacterium
CAAGAACGGGCCCTTCGATCTTGTGGTCACGGACATCAAGATGCCGGTCATGGACGGGCTGCAGCTGCTGCAGGAGATCCGGAACACGGGTTCCAAGATCGATGTGATCATGGTGACCGCTTACGGCGAGGTGGAGTCCTACCTCAAGGCCATGAGCCTCGGCGCCGCTGAATATATCAACAAACCCATCAGGATCAAAGAACTGAAGCGCATCGTGAACAAGGTCCTTTCCGAACGAAAGACGAGGTCCGGCAGCTGATGTCGTGGCTGCGCAAGGACCCCGTTGTGGGGCGCTGGATCATCGTTTCCCGGGACCGGCCGCGGAAACCCGAGGATTACGTTTTCGAAGAGCCGCCTGATGACGTAACTCCCGCCGAGTGCCCGCTCTGCGCCGGCAATGAGCCAAAGACCCCCCCCGAGATCTCCGCATTCCGCCCCGAGGGCTCCCCGCCCAACTCCAGGGGGTGGTGGGTCCGAACGATCCCGAGCAAATTTCCCGTCCTGAGCGTCGAAGGCAGCCTGGAGCGCGAGGGCAAGGGCATCTATGACTGGATGAACGGGACGGGCGCCCACGAGCTCATCATCGAAAGCCCTGAGCATGCGGTCCGGCTTGAAGACCTCCCTGAGAGCCAGGTCGAGAAGGTCCTCTGGGCCTACCGAGACCGGATCCTCGACCTGGAGCGGGACCAGCGGCTTCGCTCGGTCCTGATCTTCAAGAACCAGGGATGGATGGCCGGCTCCACGGTGAACCATCCCCATTCCCAGATCATTGCCACGCCCGTCATTCCCAAGCTTGCCAAGGAAAAGCTCGACGGCGCGAAGTCCTACTACGACTACAAGGAGCGGTGCATCTTCTGCGACATCATCCGGCAGGAGATCGCGGACCCTGAACGGGTCGTGGAAGAGACAAAGCACTTTCTGGTCATCGTTCCCTTTGCCCCGCGCTTTCCTTTTGAGATCCAGATCTTCCCCAAGCGGCACCATTGTTCCTATGTGGACGTGACGAAGGAGGAGATCATGGACCTTGCCCGCACCCTCCGGAGCACGCTCCGCAGGCTCGGCAAGGTCTTGCGGAATCCGCCGTACAATTATATGCTGTACACGGCGCCGAACCGGCTGCCGCGCCGCGGCCACTGGCATACGCTGAACGAAGATTTTCACTGGCACCTGGAGATCATTCCCCGGATCACGCGCATCGCCGGGTTTGAATGGGGCTCGGGGTTCTACATCAACCCCACGCCGCCCGAGCTGGCAGCCGCCTACCTGCGAGAGGCGCGGCCTTAGAGCATCGCGCGGGCATGCGATCCGGCGGTCAGCATTTCCCATAACCTCTCGTGTTTGATGCCCGGCAGCGAGGCGCGTCACTGCCGGGAAAGGGGGAGCAATGGATCTGGCAACAGCAGTGGCCGTTACGCTGGTGCTGATCGGCGCGGCCTTCATCTTTCTTTCCTTCAGTCCTGCCCAGCATTCGCGGCGGCAGGTGCCGCATGAACTGCGGCGCCAATGGTTGACCATCCTGTACCTGATGTACTTCTTCTTTGCCGGGTATCTCTTCTTCAACCTTGTCCTTATCTACGACATCCCTGTTCCGAACGAACTTGTGACCGGCGGCGTGTTCCTGGGCGGGGCCGTCTTCGTCTTCATCGTCGTCAATCTTTCCGGCGTGACCATCGGAAAAATGCGGGAAGCCGAGCAGGAGCTGAAGGCCCTGAATGCCACCCTGGAGCAGCGCGTCGATGAGCGGACCGGAGAACTGAAGCAGTCCTATGAGTTCATCAAGACCGTGATGAACAGCATGCAGGACCCCATCTCGGTGATCGATGTCAAGACCCTGCGGATCGTTGACGTGAACGCCGCGTTTCTGAACGAATACTCATGCGCGGAACCAGACGTCATCGGCAAGACCTGTCACGAAATGACCCATAAGCAGAACAGCCCCTGCCAGCCGCCGAACGACCTCTGTCCGCTGACGGAAATGGTAAACACCAAGGGGCACGCCATGGCCGAACACCTGCACGTGGACGGACGAGGAGAGAAACGTTATGTCGAGGTGACAACATCGCCGATTTTTGACGCACAGGGCAACATTTCCCAGGCACTGCATATTGTCCGCGACATTACGGAGCGCAAAAAGGCGTCGGAACAGATCCAGTTTCTCGCCTACTATGACGGGCTGACAGGCCTGCCGAACCGGCGGTTCTACAAGGAGCTGCTGGTGCGGGCCCTCCAGTATGCGGAGCGGCACAGGAAGATCCTGACGGTGATGTTCATCGACCTGGACGGGTTCAAGCGGGTGAATGACACGCTGGGCCACGAGGCGGGCGACCAGTTGCTGAAGGAGGTGGCCGTTCGGCTGGAGCACTGCGTCCGGAAAAGCGACTACGTTGCCCGCCAGCAGCAGGAAGGCACGGTGCCCGACATGGTTTCCCGCATCGGCGGCGACGAGTTCATCGTGCTGTTGAACGACGTGGCCCTGGGGAGCGACGCGGCCCGGGTCGCCCAGCGCATGCTGGAGGCGATCGGCGCGCCCTGCCTGCTCGGCGGGCAGGAGGTTCGAGTCTCGGCGAGCATCGGGATCGCCCTGTATCCCGCCGACGGCACGGACGCTGAAACGCTGCTCAAGTGTTCGGATATCGCCATGTACCACGCGAAAGAGCAGGGGAAGGACAATTACAAGTTCTATTCCTCAACGTTGAACGCGGCTGCCCGCGAGCGCCTGACGATGGAAAACGACCTGCGGCGGGCCGTGGAAAAGGAAGAGTTCATACTGCATTATCAACCAAGGGTTGCGATCCCCAACGGGCGCGTCACCGGCCTGGAGGCGCTGGTGCGCTGGAGCCATCCCGGCCGGGGTCTTGTGCCTCCCGGCGATTTCATCGCCCTTGCCGAGGAAACAGGCCTGATCGTGCCGATCGGACAGTGGGTGCTCCGCCAGGCCTGCGAACAGCATAGGGAGTGGACAGCTGCCGGCCTGCCGGCGGTTCCCCTGGCAGTGAACGTGTCGCGGCGGCAGTTCGAGCGGCAGAAACTGAACGATGTTGTCGCGAAAGTCCTGCGGGACAGCGGATGCGAGCCACGTCATCTGGAACTGGAGATCACGGAAAGCATGATCATGCAGGACCCCGAGAAGACCAGCGCAACCCTTCGGGAGCTCAGGGACATCGGCATCAGGATCGCCGTGGATGATTTCGGGACCGGCTATTCCTCCCTGGATATCCTGAAGAAGCTTCCCCTGGACTATCTGAAGATCGACCGTTCCTTTGTGGCGAACATTACGACCGCAGACGGGGACAGGGCCATTGCGTCGGCCATCGTATCCATGGCCCACAGCCTGAAGCTCAAGGTGATCGCCGAAGGCGTGGAAACGAAGGAGCAGCTTGCGGTGCTGGCGGAGCTTGGCTGCGACGAGGCGCAGGGCTATCTGTTCGGCAGGCCCATGCCTGCCGGGGAGTGCGCACGGTTCCTGGGTGATCGGATGAAGGGGTGATGCATGTCGCCTCCGTACCGGGACTCGATCTTCAGTAGTAATTACTCAGGTCAGCCGCTCGCTCTGTCGCTTAGCGTGCCATAATACGCCGAAACTTCAACAGAGCGCGTGCTTATATCCTCAGCGCTTTCGGTCCGCGGGCGATTACACTGCACGCTCACA
>JBBIHD010000033.1:0-8120 GCA_037447195.1 Nitrospirota bacterium
ACGATCTGGAGCGCACGCCCTATTCGCTGCTCGTGAACAACGCAGGCTACGGCCTCTACGGCCGCTTCATCGACCTGCCCCTGGACCGGCAGGAGCACCTCATGGCCGTGAACATGAACGCCCATGTGCGCCTTTCCCATGCCTATCTGAAACGGGCCAGAGCAGGGGACGCACTGATCTACGTATCGTCCGCCCTGTCGCTTCTGGCCTATCCGGGAGGCGCCGTGTACTCGGCCACCAAGGCCTTTGTCACGAACTTTTCCGAGTCCCTCTGGTACGAACACAGGGACCGGGGCGTCTATGTCCTGGCCCTGCTTCCCGGCGTCACGAACACTAACTTCCATTCCGTGGCATCAGGCGGCAGGTTCACGACGGCCCCGGGCATGCGGGGCTACGCGCCCGAGATCGTGGTGCGGGAGGCCCTGGCCGCCCTTAGGGTGCGGAGCAGGCCGTCGCTCGTCACCGGCCCCCTCTACCGCTTCCTGACCTTCCTCAGCACGCGGTTCATGACCAGGAAGAGGATGATCACCACGATGGGAAAGAACAGTACGGGCCTGAAGTAGCAGGCATCCTGGATCCGGTATCGTGTAAGGTCAGCCGGACGGATATGGTGGGGTTCTGCGGAGGGGAAAGAAGGGAGTGAAGCAGTATCGATGTGATCCCGCTGGTGCGGTGGCCTACTGCTAATTGACAAGCCCCGTCCGTCAAGGTATCTTGTTTCCAGGCGCCGGACGCGCGCCATGCAGATTGAGACAGCAGCGTGAGAGGAGCGAGCCATGACCCGTATGATCATCTTCGTTTCAGCGGTGGTGTTGTCGGCGGCCCCGGCTTTTGCCGAGGACCCGGTGCGGTCCTTTGACCGGGCGGTGAGCAACGCGCTGAAAGAGCCCGGCAAGGCGGGCAACAAGGCCGGCCAGAAGGTGGTTGACGCCATCGACCAGGCTGCAGGCGACGTGGACAGATCGATCAGAAAGTCCGCGAAGTCCGACAGCAAGAAGAAGAACAAGGACGGCGAAAAAAAGTCCCGGGAATGACGCGGCTCCGCCGCGGTTTGATTATACAACTTCCCGGTGCCGTGTCCCGCAGTTTGACAAATACGGCATACTGGCACTTCATGGTAATATGAAAACCCGGCCGGGCTTTCCTGCCCGGCAGCTGCTGCGCTCCTGCTCTCGCGAGAAAAGAGGGCTGGATCCGGGACGGCCGCCAGGCCTTTCTCCTGCAACATTCCGCTGTATATGCAATACCCCGAAAATACCCCGCATGGAATGCTGAACAATCTTGACTCGCGATTTCTTTTTTTATACACTCGTCCTGGATATTAACTATATGAATGAACGGGAGGTGATGCTTACCCGCTGAAGAGGCGGCAGAAAACGTTCAGCTCTGCATGATCGGCCAGGTATTTCATCTCTGAATAGAAAGGGGATCGCCATGAAACAGCTCTTTCTCGGTATTGCTCTGCTCGCAGTACTCCTGGCTTCAACCGCTGTCCTTGCCGGCCGCCACCGTACGTCCGAGATCCAGGGCACGGTTGCATGCGCGTCGCAAGGACCTGCGGCCGGCGCGATCGTCTCGCTCGCCGGTACGGGCCACGGGGCAGTTGCAGACGCAAACGGATATTTCGTCATCACTGCCGTGCCTCAGGGCACCTATACCCTGGTGGTGCAGTTGTACGGCGTAGTTCAGCAAACCTTCGAGAATATCATGGTGGGAAAGAAGCCGCTCGACCTCGGCCTGCTTACGATCACCTGCATCCAGCCCTGTTCAGCGAACGACGGCTGCGCAGCAAGCGACTATTGCGCAAAGAACGTGGGCGACTGCGCCGGTCAGGGCGCATGCAGCGTGCGTCCGGAATACTGCATCCAGGTGTATGAACCGGTCTGCGGATGCGACGGCATCACCTACGGCAATTCCTGCGAGGCTGAGCGGGCCGGGGTGAACGTCCTGCACACGGGCGCCTGCCTCCCTCCTCCGCCTGTTGCCTGCACCGACAATACACAATGCGCTGCCGCTGACTATTGCGCAAAGGCAGTCGGCGAGTGCTCCGCCCAGGGAACGTGTGCTGCCCGACCGGACCTTTGCATAATGGTCGTCGACCCAGTGTGCGGATGCGACGGAAAGACGTATACCAATGAGTGTGAAGCCGCGCGGGCGGGAGTGAATGTGCAATATAAAGGCGCCTGTATCGTACCGCCGCCGCCGGTGGCTTGCACTGACAATAGCCAGTGCCAGCCAACAGAATACTGCAGGTATCTCTTCGGCACCTGCTCAGGAGAGGGAACCTGCGCTGTCCGGCCGACGTACTGCATCGATGTGTACAGTCCCGTTTGCGGTTGCAACGGCACGACCTACTCGAACTCCTGCTATGCCGCGCGGGCCGGCGTGAACATCTATGCATCGGGGGCCTGCGCCGCTCCGCCGAGGTTCGATTATTAGCAGCGTGCGACAAGAGCTGCTGCGTTCCGCCATACAGAAGCCCGCTCAGTGATGAGCGGGCTTTTTTTCTGTCGCCAGTGAGTACACGGGGATGCGGGAGAACAGCGCAGAGCAGCAACATGTGTAAAGTGCAGGGCTGCGAACGTTTGCAACCGGCCCTCCAACGATATGCCTGCGCGCTTGACAACCGTTGTTTCAAGTGTTAGATTGCGACTTTAGTTCAATCTTACATGGCATTACTTAATGTAACCTCCTTTGCTCAGAGCAAACCCAGGGAAACCGGGGGGCGCAGAGCCACGAGGCTAACTAAAACAGTAAGGATCACAACGTGTTTGCTGTTTTATATGCTAGTCGAGCCGCCAAAGAACGCTATTTTCTTTGGCGTTTTTTTTGCCTGATCCGGTCCATGGTCCGCGTCCACGTGGTTTCGCACGACAGATAAAGTATCATGGGCAGGCTCACAGGGGAGGCTGTCATGTTCATCCTTTCACGAAGATTCATTCTCGCCATTGCACTGGGGTTGCTGAGCTTCCCTGCCTATGCGGGGGACGCTTCAAAGGAACAGCTCAAGAGCCTGGATGAACAGGTCCAGGAGATCAAGGCTGAGACGCTCAACCTCGCTGTACAGATGCGCCTGCTCGAAGAAAAACTGCTCTATCCATCCACTACGCAGGTCGCCGTCTATGTGTCGCTGGACGACGCGCAGAAATTCCGCCCCGATTCGATCGAGATACAGCTGGACGGCAAGCAGGTGGCGCAGCACCTCTATACGGCGAGGGAGCTCGAGGCGCTGCAGAAGGGCGGGATGCAGCGCATCTATGTCGGCAACATCGCTTCCGGCGACCACGTCCTGCAGGTGCTCGTGGCCGGCAAGGCCGCGGGCGGCGCGGGTGTGCGCAGGAAGGGAACATTCAAGTTCCGCAAGGACGCCGGGCCCCGGCTGCTGGAAGTCCGCCTGGCCGAACCGGACGCAGCCATGATCTCGCTCAGGGATTGAACTTTCATGCCCAGACTGTATGTATTGTTTGCCTGCCTGCTGCTTACAGCGCCTGCACTCGCGGCAGTCGGCGCGGAACTGAACAACAGACCGCACCGAGCTGAATACGACGAGGCCCGGTATTACGCTCATCAGGGCGAATGGTTCGAAGCCCTGATCCGCTTCGACGCCGGGCAGGTCCGGTCCGGCGGCTCAGCGCCGAAAGGCCCTGCCCGCCTACCCGGCCTGCTGGCGGGCGACTTCGCGCTCAGCTACCGGATGGATCAGCGCGCTGAAGCCGCCTTGCAAGCGGTGATCGACGGCCCCGTCCCGGAGGCAGTGCGCAATGAAGCCCTGTTCCGCCTGGCCCAAATGTACTTCCGGAACGGCCGGACCAAAGAGGCATTGCAGGCGGTCAGGCGCATTCGCGGCAGTGTTCCCGCGGCGATCCGCGCGGACCTTGCTTTTCTGCGAGCGAACATCGCGCTGGACAGCGGCCGCCC
The DNA here is from genome assembly GCA_037447195.1 of Nitrospirota bacterium. Lineage (GTDB taxonomy): Bacteria > Nitrospirota > UBA9217 > UBA9217 > UBA9217 > GWC2-57-13. Next base: position 3,919 of record JBBIHD010000033.1, read on the forward strand.
TGCCGAGGCCGTGGCCATCCTGAAGGACCTGCAGGGCGAGAAGAGCCTGGAAGGGTTCAGTGCCTACAACCTGGGGATCGCGCTGCTCAGGTCCGGCAGCGAGCAGCAGGGCAGGGAGCAGCTGGACCGCGCAGGCCGGATCGACAGCAGTGACCGCGCGGCGATGGCGATCAGGGACAAGGCGAACCTGGTCCTCGGTGAGCGTCTGCTGGGCGAGCAGGATTTTCCGGCAGCCAAGAAGGTGCTCGACCGGGTGCGTCTCAGCGGCCCCTTTTCCAACCGGTCGCTGCTCAGCTCGGGCTGGGCCGACGCCTCGCAGGAGCAGTTCGGGAACGCCCTGGTGCCGTGGAGCATCCTGGCCGAGCGCCGGGCCGCTGACCCGGCGGTGCAGGAGGCGCTGCTGGCCGTGCCCTATGCCTACGGCAGGCTCGGCGTGTACAGTACGGCTGCAGGGAAGTATGAAGCGGCCCTGCAGGCCTTTGGCGGAGAGATCGCCAGGCTCGACGCATCGTTAGCCGGCATCGGCCAGGGAGCGCTGCTGAGCAGCCTTGCGCAGGTGGAGGCGGCCCGGGACGTCGACTGGATGGTGAACCTGCGTGAGCGGCCCGAAACATTCTACCTGGTCGACCTGATGGCCTCAGGAGAATTTCAGGAGTCGGTGAACAATTATCTCGATCTCGAGCAGCTGCGGAAAAAGCTTGATGCCTGGGCAGGCGACCTTGCCGCTTTTGAGGACATCCTTCGCCTGCGCTCGGCCTATTACGAGCCGCTCCTGCCCGCGATCGACCGCGAGTTCAGGCAGCTCGACGGCCAGGTGCGGCTGCGGTCGGAGCAGCGAAACCGGATCGCCGGGCAGCTGGAGGCCATGGAGCGGGCGCCGCGCCCCGACCTGCTGATGACCGCTGACGAACGGGCCATGAGCGAACAAGTGGCGGGCTGGGAGCGGATGATGACGCCCGAACGAAGGAAGATCACGCCGCAGCTGTGGCACAGGATCAGGCGGCTGCGGGGAGCGCTGGTCTGGAACATCCATGCAGACTATGACAGGCGATTTGCCGCTGCACGGGCGCACCTGCGCGAACTGGACCATGAGCTGGGCATGCTTATCGAACAGCGCCGGTCCTTTGAACAGACCCGCCAGGCCGTTGCCGGGAGCTATCAGGGCCATGGCGACGCGATGGGCCGCCTGCGGCAGCGGATCCACGCAGCCCAGGGTACGGTGCGGGCCTTGAGCGCTCGCCAGGGGCAGATGCTCGAGAGCATGGCCGTGAAGGAGCTGACGAGGCGGCGCGACCGTCTTGAAGAGCTGCGGCTCAAGGCGCGGTTTGCCCTTGCGGACAGCTACGACCGGGCCGGCAAGGCCGGCGTCCGCGGGAAGGGCGCGCAATGAGGACGGCAAACCACGGAGCGGGGGAACGGATCAGGAGCAACGATAGCGTGCACATGCGACCTCTGTTACATAGGACCGCCGGGGCGTTCGGGCTTCTTCGCCGGGGCGTGCTCGTGCTGCCGCTGCTCCTGGCCGCCTGCCAGACAACGGGCAAGGACACGATCGCCCAGCTGCGGAACAGGCAGATCGAGATCAGGGAAGAGAAGATCGACGATCCCCTCGTGAAGGCGATGGAGAGCTACCAGCGTTTTCTGGATGAGTCGCCCGACTCGGCCCTGAAGCCCGAGGCCCTGCGCCGGCTGGCGGACCTGAAGGTGGAACGGGAGTATGACCTGCAGCCCGGAGCTGCCGCAGCAGAGCGGCCCGGCCCGGCCGCCGCGCTGCCGGCTCCGGAACGCGCGGCGCCTCGCGACGGCGCACCAATGCTCTCAGCTGTTCCTCCACCTGCGATGAACCGCGCCGGCGAAGCAGAGGCGGATTTCGAGAACCGGGCGGCCCGGACGCCCCTGCCCGCCTATGCCCGCGCAGCGCAGGGGCTTGTGGCAGGCGTCGACGACCTGGAGCGGGTCGGCGCACTGGAGGCCATCACGCTCTATGAGAAAGCGCTGAAGGAGTATCCCTCCTACGAGCGCAGCGACCAGGTGCTGTACCAGCTGGCCCGCGCCTACGAGGAACTGGGGCGCGTTGACGAGGCCGTGCAGGTCATGGGCCGGCTGGCGCGCGAACATCCGGCATCGCGCTATTTCGATGAAGTGCAGTTCCGGCGCGCTGAATATTTTTTCACCCGCAGGCGCTTCGCGGACGCCGAAGAGGCCTACGGCAGCATCGCGGCAAAAGGGGCCTCGTCGTCCTTTTTCCAGCTTGCCCTGTACAAACGGGGCTGGTCCTTCTACAAGCAGGAACGCTACGACAATGCCCTGGACCAGTTCATCGCGCTGCTGGACCACAAGGTTTCGATGGGGCACGATGTTGCCCGCACCGGCGACGAGGCGGAGCGAAAGCGCATGGATGACACCTTCCGCGTCATCAGCCTGAGCTTTTCCAATCTCGGCGGCGCCGGGTCCCTCTCCGAGTATTTCAACCGCCAGGGCAAGCGCAGGTACGAAGACGCCGTCTACAGCAACCTGGCGGAATTCTACTTCGAAAAGCGCCGCTACAGCGACGCTGCCGCGACCTGCAGCGCCTTTATCGACGCCTATCCCTTCCATGCAGAATCGCCGCGGTTCCAGATGCGGGTGATCGAGATCCATCTTGCCGGGGGATTCCCCAGCCTGGTCATTGACGCAAAGAGGCGCTTTGCCGGCGCCTACGGGCTCAAGGCAGCATACTGGCGGCACTTCGAGCCGGCCATGCGTCCCGACGTGCTGGCCTGGCTCGAGACGAACCTCACAGACCTCGCAAAACACTATCACGCGCTGTATCAGAGCCCGAAGCTGATCAAGGAAAAGGATGCGAACTTCGAAGCAGCGCTGCAGTGGTACCGGGAGCTCCTTGGTTCCTTCCCGGAGGACCCCGACACGCCGGCTGCCCATTATATGCTGGCGGACCTCTATCTTGAGAACCAGTCCTTTGATCGTGCCGCGATTGAGTACGAAACAACGGCCTATGCATACCCCCGGCACGGGAAGTCCTCGCAGGCCGGCTATGCGGCGGTCTACGCCTGGCGCCGGCACCTTGCCGGGGCCGCTCCCGAGGCGAAACTCCAGGCGACGAAGGAGGCGGTCCGCAGCTCGCTCAAGTTTGCCGGGAGCTATCCCGAGCATGAGAAGGCGGCGATCGTCCTGGGGGCGGCCACGGATGATCTGTACGACATGCGGGATTACATATCGGCAGCGTCGGCGGCGACAGCGCTTATCACCAATTTTTCCCGCGTCGACGGAGAGGTCCTCCGCCGGGCCTGGCTGGTGGCCAGCCATTCAAATTACGAGCTGCGCCGCTACCGCGAAGCGGAAAGGGCCTACACGAAGCTCCTGGAGCTGCTTCCTTCCGGCGACAAAAGCCGTCCGGCACTGACGGACAACCTTGCGGCGTCGATCTACAAACAGGGCGAAGAGGCGAACGCCCAGGGCCTGTATATGGCGGCGGCGGCGCATTTCCTCCGGGTAGGCAGCGCAGCGCCGGCCTGCTCGATCAGGGTGAATGCCGAGTACGACGGCGCCTCCGCCCTGATCGCGGCACGGGACTGGATGGCAGCGGCAACGGTGCTAAAGCGTTTCCGGAGCCTCTTCCCCGGACATGCGCTGCAGCCAGAGGTGACCGGGAAGCTCGCCTACGTGTATCGCGAGTGGGGAGAGCTCACCCTGGCAGCCGAGGAATATGAACGCATGGAGCGGGAGTCCGCCGATGAGGCGCTCAGGCGAGAGGCCCTGCTGACAGCGGCGGAGCTGCATGAGAAGGCTGGCGGCCTGGCGCGCGCGCTGGCGGCCTATCGGCGATACGCGGTCCTTTTCCCGCGTCCCCTGGAGCAGAATCTCGAGGCGAGGGAGCGGACAGCGGGGCTGCTGAAGAAGGACGATCAAGACGGTTATCTGGCCGAGCTGCGCCAGATCGTGGCCCTGGAAGCCGCTGCGGGCAGCGAGCGTACGCCGCTGACCCGTTCTATTGCCGCCCAGGCGGCGCTGGTCCTTGCCGAGCCGGCCTTTGGCAGGTTCGCCGAGGTCAAACTGGCCGCGCCCTTCGAGGCAAACCTGGGCAGGAAGCAGCAGCTGATGAAGGCCGCCATCCAGCAGTTCAACGAACTCATCGAGTACGAGGTCGGCGACGTCACCGCGGCGGCGGCCTTCTACCTGGCCGAGATATACGCGCTGTTCAG